>DATEMI010000673.1:0-15007 GCA_035275665.1 Terriglobales bacterium
ACGCAGACAAGCGAGTTCGCGATCAGATCAAAATTGCGTTTGTTCCCGACTATCGCGTGTCGCTGGCAGAGATCATCATTCCAGCGGCCGACCTGAGTGAGCAGATTTCGACGGCCGGAATGGAAGCTTCCGGCACGGGCAACATGAAGCTGGCGATGAACGGCGCCCTCACGATGGCGACGCTCGACGGCGCTAACATCGAGATCCTCGAAAAAGTCGGCAGCGAGAACATGTATGTCTTCGGGCTTACTGCCGAACAAATTGCCGAGCGCCAGTCGCGTGGCTTTCAGGCGCGCGAGATCTACGACGCCGATTCGCGCATTCGTCGTGTCATCGATGCGCTGTCTTCCGATCGCTTCTGTCCCGCAGAATTCGGTCTGTTTCGCTGGGTATACGAGACGATGGTCTATCGCGATCGCTACTTCCACCTTGCCGATCTGCCGTCATACATCGAGACGCACGAGCGCGCGCAGCGCGATTTCTCCGATCAGGAGAACTGGTCGCGTCGAGCGATGCTCAACGTCGCACGCATGGGCAAGTTCTCGAGCGATCGCACCATTCGCGAGTACGCTGCGGAGATTTGGCATTTGTCGGGCGAACGGCAGACTGCGGCAGTGTAGAAGAGGCATTCGGCCAGCCGCGGTTCTCCTACTTCCATCTGCATGGTACGTAACCAGCAGCGATTCATTCGGATTGTCGACTTGCGTTGTGAAGCGACTCTTCTGGTGCCGGAAGCCCGCAATGTGCAAGCCTAGTACGAAGCCTTGGGATCGCATGGAGATGAATCGAGTGCCGGAAGCGCGGCATCCTAAGAGCTGGCGTTCTCTATAATTCTTTTATCGCATGAAATCTTCACAGCGCTCCAACTCCGCCAATCCTTCACAAACAAAAGCCCCGCGAATCCGCTCGACAACGGTGCTCTGTGTGCGTCGCGACGGTAAAGTCGTCATGGCCGCAGACGGCCAGGTCACACTGGGCGAGGGAGTCATCAAGCACACAGCTCGGAAAATTCGGCGACTCTATCAAGATCGAATTCTCGCCGGCTTTGCCGGCTCTACGGCTGATGCGTTCTCGCTCTTCAGTCGCTTCGAGGCGAAGCTCGAGCAATATCATGGCAATCTCGGACGTGCCGCCGTGGAACTCGCCAAGGACTGGCGCACCGACAAGATCCTACGAAATCTGGAAGCGCTGCTGATCGTTGCCGATCCGGGTCAGACGTTTCTGATCAGCGGTGCAGGCGACGTAATCGAGCCCGACGAAGGTATCGCTGCCATCGGCAGCGGCGGATCATATGCGCTCGCGGCCGCGCGTGCGCTGATGAACAACACCAATCTCCCTGCGCGAAAGGTCGCCGAAGAGGCGATGAAGATTGCCGGTCAAATCTGCATCTTCACCAACGACCGCATCACCTACGAAGAGCTGGCGGCAGCCCCGCAGGCGGTCGGCGCTGAGCAGGACGGCGCACAACACATCTGAATTTTGCAGGAGTCTCGATTCCCGTTGTGGGACACAGAGAGTTTTCAGTCTCCGCCGTGCGAGAGCGCGGCGGTACGCTCCAGTTTGTCCCAAGAGAAGGCGCGGCCATCGATCGCTCGCTTGATCGTCTTGAAGAGCACCACAGAGAAGACCTGCCGGTAAGTAAAGCGCTGAATCCAGATGTCGGCCAGCAGCCAGTAATCCTCGTGCTGGCGCGGATCGCGACGCTCCAATGCAAACGCCAGGCTCGACGCCAGGAAATCGATCACGAGAAAACTCAAGAAGTAGATCACCAGCTTTTGGAAGCTGGCGGGATTTGCCGCGTAAGGATGGAAATGGCGATCGAGTAAGTACCAGACTGCGCTCACGACGAACATCACATCGATGAACGGCGACACGAGGGGAAGGAAGATCTGAAAGACCACGATATTCGGCAGCGCAAACCAGCCAAAGCTGCCGCGGCGCAGAAATGCACCGCGATGCTTCCAAACCGCTTGCAAAATTCCGAAGGACCAGCGAAAACGCTGGCGCATCAATCCGCGAGCGTTCATGGGAGCCTCGGTGTACGCCAAGGCACGATCTTCGTAAATGACGCACGGACCCATGCGAAGAATGCTCATGGTCAGATCTGCGTCTTCTGCAACCGTGTTCACGTGATAGCCGCCTGCCTTGCGTACCAAATCGGTACGCCACGCACCTAAAGCTCCGGGAACTACGGTGACTGCTCCGAGCAAATCGAGAGCGCGACGCTCGAAGTTCTGGCTGGTGATATATTCGAGCGCCTGCCAGCGTGTCCAGATATTTACGCGATTTCCCACCTTAGCGTTTCCAGCGACCGCCCCGATACTTGGATCGGCAAAATGAGGAATCAAGCGCGCAATCGCTTCACGAGCGATTACGGTATCGGCATCGATTCCAACGTAAAAGTCTTCTGTGACATGCTGAAGCCCGTAGTTCAGCGCCTCGGCTTTTCCTGAATTGGGTTTCGTCAACACCAGCACTTTGCCGGAGGCAATCTCTTTCTGAAATTTCGTGCGCGCGATCTCGAGGGTGCGGTCCTTCGATCCGTCATCGATCACAATCACGCGCAACTTCGGATACTGAGAGGCGAGTACGGAGCGAATGGTCCGTTCGATGACCTTCTCCTCGTTATACGCAGGAATGAGCACCGCAACCGGCGGCTGAAAGCTGGGATCGAGATTTTGCGATGAAGAGCCACGAAGACGATCAATGGTGGCGAGCGCTCCAATCACAAGCAGGCGTCCGCTCATCAGTATGTCACCCACGAAGAAGACGATCTGTATCCCGATCAGGATGATGCTGAACATCCAGAAAGCGAGATTATCGACGCGAGCGGCCCATAATTCGCGCGAGGTTGCCAGAGGCGGCATGACTTCGTCTCGAGTCTGGCCGATGAGTTCTGAAACGGGCACAATTTGATACCCGCGCGCACGCACACCATCGATCATCATGGGCAGCGCTTGAACCGTACGCGACCGATCGCCGCCGCCGTCGTGCAGCAGGATTATGCTGCCGCCCTTTCCCAACTGATCAAAAACGCTTTGCGCAATCTGCTCTGCTGTAGGACGCGGGTTGAGTTCCCAGTCGTTGGGATCGATCTTGTCACCTACGGTGATGTAGCCCATGTCCTGCACTTGCTGAAGGGGGCGAACTTCCTCTGCCGTGTCTGGTTCTTGATCGATTGAATATGGCGGACGGAAGAACAGAGGCTTTACGCCGAGCTTCGCGGCAAACAGTCGCTCAGTGACGTTGATTTCAGTTTCAAAGCGCCATGCCGAAACTTCGCTGACGTTCGGATGCGTCAGGGTGTGGTTGCCGATCTCGTGCCCGTCATCGTAAATGCGCTTGACCAACCCGGGATTGTTCTCAGCAGGAATGCCGATAAGGAAAAATGTTGCCTTCGCGTCCTTGCGTTTTAAGACATCGAGCATCTGCGGCGTGTATTTTGGGTCGGGACCGTCGTCGAACGTGATCGCCACTTCTTTCGGCTTGTATCCATACGCAGTCAGCTCGTAGGGGTTCGGCAATTTGTTGAAGTGCTCGGCAGTGACGAGGTGAGTGCGCGATTCGACAGTAACGGTGCGCGTACCTGAAGCCGGACGTTGGGTGATACGCAATATGTCGCCTTCGCCCTCGGTCGAAACATCCGGACCGGGGGGAACATTCGCCAATTTAGCAACGGGATCAGAAGCCTTCGGACGGTCCCATATTTCCCAAAGCGAACGATCTTCGGATCCAAGCCTCCACAGAGCAAAAGTTCGAATGCCGAGGTCCCGTGCCGCTCGCATTTGGTTGATAGCTGTGATCGCATCGAGAAACCAGATCTGGTGATGCGTGCCGTCATCTTCCGCGAAAGCAATATGCGGGTTCAGCGATGTCGGGTCGATGTCGACAGGCACTTCGGAATCTGAGGAACGGATCCACGCATCCTGCACGGAAAGATTGCAGACCAGAGCATGATTGCCTTCCGGGCACTCGATCGGTTTGTCGCCCCATTCGTAGCCGTAGTTGCCGATAGCCACGATCAGCTTGTCACGCGGAATGAGTTTCAGTGCTTTTTGAATGTTGCTGACGAAGAATTGCTGGCTTGCGACCGGTCCGGCTTTGCTCTCCGACTGATGCTCGTCGTAGTCCATCAGGATCAGGCCATCGGAGTTGTTGGCTAGATATTTGTAGTTGAAGTCATCATCGTCAGCGGGGACGTTGATGTACATCTTTAGCCCGCGTGCGTGCAAGTCCGAAGCCATCTCGGCGATCAACGCGTTGAAACCGGGCTGTGCCGATGCGGGAAAATCTTCAAAGTCGACGGAGACTCCGCGAAATTTAGTATCAGAGGCAAGAAAAGTGAGCAGTTGCCGGCGGAAGTTTGCGCGCCCATCAACGTTGGCAAAGAAATCGCCGACGTTCTGCAACCACTTTCCTTCGGCGGGATCGAAATTGTTCACCAAGGGAAAGACTTCGACATCGGCCTTCTCCGCATGAATCAGCGGCATCACCTGATCGTCCACGTGGTGAATGGAAGATCCTCGGACAACATCGAACATCTCGTTGGTGAGCGGATCAGAGCCCTGGATGCGTCCGTCTGGCGTGAGGACGTGCAGCCATTCCGGATAGAGAAGATCGACCTGCTTCAAATACTCTTTGAGCGATGAATAGCTGCCCTTGTCCCAGGTGACATAAAAGGCCGCGCGCAGGCCTTCGTCTTCATTCAGCGTGATTTCAGAAGGCGGCTTGTTCGTCCTGCGATGTGAGCCCCGAGCCGGACCGGCTGGACGCCGGCCTTCGCGAATCGCCTTAAGTCTGTCCCGAATTGGCTTATACGTGTGCCGGGTCTCAGGCCAGATCGTCTGTGGCAAGAGCTCACTGCGGAGCGCCGTGTACATAAAAACGACGATCACAAACGTCGCTGCCAATCCTCCAACGTTCAGCAGGATCCGCAAATTCCGCCAGCGTTTGCGTTGTGGATCGTAGAAAACTGGATTGGCCATGGAAGAACAGGGGGCTGCCTAATCGTAAGGCGAAGGGAAAAGAGCGTCAAACGAGGGTGGTTCGAGTTCCGGTTTCAGGTTCCGGCAAAGCCAATCTTCGACACTATGGTGAGGATTGGCTTTGCCGAAACCTGAAACCCGAAACGCATCTCCTACGGCCGGAAGTTCATCACGATCCGCGTCTCGGCTTCAATGGGCTTGCCGTTCAGCATGTAGGGACGATAGCGCCAGTCGCGTAGCGCTCGAAATGCTTCGATCGCAAGCGCGCGATCGCCGCTCACGAACTTTACGTCTTTGAGCTTGCCATCGGTTCCAATGACGGCTGAAAGAAGCACCGTTGCGTCGATGCCTGCACTCTTGGCGAAATCCGGAACCACAGGATCAACACGGTGCAGAAGCTTTGCCGGTGTGAGTTGAGCGGCGGCCCGAGCATCGAGATTGGGAACAGGTCCTGCCAGGGGAACAGCTTCGGGTGGACTTAGCGAGGCCGTGGTTTTCGAACCATCAAAGCCATTTGCATCCTCAGTCAGCTTCAGCTCACTGGTCGGTGCGGGAGCTCCGTTTTTTTCGTTCGCTGCAACCGCGGATTGAGCACTTGCACGCGCGAGGCGCGAAGTCACGTGCCAGTCAACGATATCTCCCATTCCGATACCGAGCGCAGTGAGTCCGGCCATCAGCAGCACATAGTTGCGCGGCTTCCAGCGACTCTCACGTGCTTCGTTTCGTTCGTCTCTTGAACTTGTCGGCTCATTCGAGGAAAGGCTCGGTGGCGCTTCTCGAGTTTCAGAGGCTCTCTCATCACGCGCCTCGATATCTTCGCCAGTGCTTGGCGTCGCGGAGTTCTGCGCGGCGTGGTGATCCGGAGGATCGCTTTCCTGCTTTTCTTCGCCATGCGTATCGACGCTCTGCAGCAGTTGCTCGATCCTCTCATTTACCAGAAAAGGAATCTCTTGCGCATCTGGCGCGGGCGGACTTGGTCCGCGCTGCTGAGCGCCATAGATCTCAGACACCACTTCCGCGATCGAGCCGAGCAGAAGAACGTCGCCACCTTCAAAGTTACCCGCCAGCGGCGAGAAAACTTCGAGAATCCCCACCACCTCTTCGCCTCTCGCGATGGGCACAATCAGGAGAGAGCGAAATTCCAGTTGCCGGCAAAGTTCGGAATCGACACGAGCATCCTTTTCGGTGTCGGTAATCGAAACGATATTGCCTGAGCGATAGCACTCGCCGGTCACGGTGTTATCGATGTTTAAAGGAGTTCCAGCCGGAGGTGCATTTCCGCTGCTCGCCCGACAAATCACAGAATCTTGTTCTTGCAAAGCAATCGCCGCACCGCTCGCCCGCGTACGATCTTTCATGCGTCCGACGAGCAAGTCGAATGCCCCCGAAGAATCGAGATTTGTGCGGGCAATTTCCTGTCGGAGATTGGCGGCATCGCCTTCGATGCCTGCGCGACTCAGGTCTGCTGTCGCGCGCTCGGCTGTTGACCGCTCCGCGCTGGACGACGACTGCTTGTCGTCGTTCTTTAACCAGCGCTTCAGGAGGGCACTTGAATCTGGTTTGATGCGCGTGAAACGTATGCCCACGCGGCCCGATCCGTCGCACCAGGCGACGACCCCGCTGGCTTCGATCATGGAATTGGCGTCAGGGAATTGGAAGCTGAAGAAGGTTGCGGTGCCCGGCTCAAGGCGGGAACTGCCCGAAACGCTCAGGCCGCCCTCACCGATGTCATGCAACCACATCTCCTTGCCGGGCAGCAGCTCGATCGGGATCGGCAACGACACTTTCTTGCGCAGAAAGAGACGCTGTTCGCTCATGGGCTCTTCCAAGGCAGAGGGGGAGTGCGAAGAAGAACTCAATTAGCTCCTCGCCGCCGTTATGGGAACTGCTTGGCCGAAGCCCACGGCGTAGGCGTAGCCGCCGGAGTCGTTGGACGCACCGGCGTTGCGCCGAACGACGCGGCGGCAGCATTCGCGGTCACTGCAACCGGACGCGGCGTCTCCGTATTTTCATCGAGTAACTTAGCGGCCAATCGAAGCGCATCCAGCTCTGTATGGGCGCGCTCGATCTCTTTTTCAAAGCGCTCGACATCGGCTTCCCGCTGGCGAATCAGTTCGTAGATGTCCCTCACGGGGATCTCCTGATAACAATAAGGTGAGACTACTTGGCATCATCCATCAGAATCGGGTGCTAGTAAAGAGAGAAGTAAAGAATGCTGTGGAGAACTAGCTTGGATGACATTCATCCTTCGCTAATCTCTACGACTTCACCGTTATAATTCGCCCGCCAATATGAAAACCCTCTTTCGCGTTGTCGCGCTCTCGATCATCTTTTACGGTTCTCAACTCTCTTCGCAAACCCAGCAGGCTGACACTTCCAAACCGATAGTCATTCGCGCCGCTTACATGCTCGATGTAAAGACCGGCCGCACGATCGACAATCCCGTGATCGTCATCAATGGAGACCGCATCACGAGTATCTCCGGGACGGCACCTGCGAATGCGACCGTCATTGATCTTCCTGGTGCAACACTTGTGCCTGGCTTGATCGACGCCCATACGCACATCGTCGGCAAGGGCACGAACTTCGGCTATCAGGAACTTGCCGAGTCAATCCCGTCGGCGACGCTGTGGGGCGCACGCAATGCGCGCGTGACGCTCGAAGCCGGGTTTACCACGGTGCGCAACGTAGGCGCGAGCGGTTATGCCGATGTCGCCCTTCGCGATGCCATCAATGATGGACTCGTACCCGGTCCGCGGATGCTGGTCAGCGGTCCTCCGCTGGGCATCACCGGCGGACATTGCGACGACAATCTTCTTCCGTACTCCTACCACCAAACTGCAGAAGGCGTTGCCGATGGCATCGAGAACGTGCAACACAGGACGCGCGAAGTGATCAAGTACGGCGCCGATGTAGTGAAGATCTGCGCAACGGGCGGCGTGCTCTCGAAGGGAGATGATCCGCAGGCTTCGCAGTTCACGCTCGAAGAGATGAAGGCGATTGTCGCCGATGCGCATCGGCTCGGACGCAAAGTGGCGGCACACGCGCATGGAGCCCAAGGAATTCTGTGGGCGACAGAAGCCGGCGTGGACTCCATCGAACATGGCTCCTACATCGACGATGCCGGAATCGCCGCGATGAAGCAGCACGGAACCTATCTCGTACCAACCGTCTATTTGCAGACCTGGATGCTGGAGAATGCGCAATCCATCGGACTTCCGCCGATGTACGCAGGCAAGATGCGCCAGATCATTGGTATTGCGCGCAAGAATCTCACGCATGCTTTCGCTAGTGGGGTGAAGGTCGCGTTCGGAACTGATGCCGCCGTCTATCCCCACGGGCTCAATGCCCATGAGTTCAACGAGTACGTTCACATGGGCATGACTCCGCTGCAGGCGATCCAGACCGCAACCGTGAATGCCGCCGATCTGCTGGGTTGGTCCGACCGCGTCGGCAGTCTGGAACCTGGGAAGTACGCCGACCTCGTAGCCGTGAGCAGTGATCCGACGAAAGACGTGACTACGCTTCAGCATCCAGTCTTTGTAATGAAAGGCGGAGTGGTCTATCGGAACGAGGCAAGTGGGTCGAGGGCATCAGTAGCGGGTCAGTGATCAGAGCGGTTGAGGTTTTGATGTGGCCTGGAGCGGCAATCACGTCAGGTCGTTGGCTCACCTCTTTGGGGACGCCGCAATCGGATTGGCTGCAACATCAGCAAGATTTCGTCCGCAGAGCGGCCGCGAATTGAGCGCCACGCTAAAAGTTAACCCGCCCTAAATTACTGAAGCCAATCCTAGCGTCAACACTAGCGCGACCACCGAGATGATCGTCTCGCATATGGACCAGCTCTTGATCGTTTGGGCCACGCTCATGTTGAAGTACTCCTTCACCAGCCAGAATCCGCCGTCATTTACGTGAGAAAAGATCAACGAACCTGCTCCGGTGGCGATCGTGAGTAGTTCGGGGCGCACTCCGGTGTGGATGGCGATGGGCGCAATGATGGCGGCGGCCATCGACATCGCAACGGTTGCCGATCCGGTTGCGAGCCGCACCAGCGCTGCCACCAGCCATGCAGAGAAGAGAATCGAAATGTGCGCGCGCAGAGCAAGGTCGACGATCGCCTGCGAGGTCCCGCTGTCCTGAAGAATGCGTCCCAGACCTCCGCCGGCGCCGACAAGGAGCGTGATCGTCGCAGTCGGCGCCAAGCACTCGTTGGTGAATTTCAAAATCGCCTGCCGCGAGAAACCGCGCATCGTTCCCAATGTGAAGAAACTCACGATGGTGGCGATGAGCAGGGCCATGTCGGCTCCGCCTAGCATGTGCAGAACCTCGTTGAGTTTGGTATGCGGGGTGGACAGGATATCCGCCCAACTCCCAATCAGCATCAGCACGATGGGAAGCAAAATCGTGCTCACGGTAATCCCGAAGCTGGGAAGATCGGTTCTGGGATTCTCTTCCAGGAACTGTTCGGCAATTGGGTTGTACTCGTCAAGGTGAATACGCGGAGCAATGACCTTCGCATACAGAGGACCAGCGATGATCGCGGTGGGAATACCGATCATCATCGCGTAGAAGATGGTGCGGCCAATGTCTGCGTTGTAGATCGTGACCGCCAGCATAGCTGCGGGATGTGGCGGCACCAGTCCGTGCACCACGGATAATCCGGTGACCATGGGCAGGCCGATCATGATTAGCGAAGTTCCCGTTCTTCGTGCAACATTGAAAGCGATAGGAACGAGCAGCACGAATCCCACTTCGAAAAATACCGGTAGACCGACGATCAATCCGATAATGACCATCGCCCAGGGGACGCGTTTTTCGCCAAAAACTCTGATCATGGTTTGAGCGATGCAGTCCGCGCCGCCGGATTCGGCCATCATCTTCCCGATCATCGTGCCTAGAGCGACGATGATGGCAATGTGTCCGAGAATTCCGCCGACGCCGTTCTCAAACGACTTCACGATCGTCTGCAGCGGCATTCCGCTCGCGCCCGCGAGCACCAGGGAAATCGTCATGAGCGCGATAAAAGGATTGATTTTGAAGCGCGCGATCAGAAGTATCAGCGCAAGGATCGCGGCGAGGGCAAGAACCAGCAGATAAGCGCCGTGGTGGTCGGTCATAGAAAATTGCGAAGCTTCATAATTCCTTCACATCTCAATACAAACTTCAGTTTTGACCTGAACTGCGCGGTAAGAATCGGCCTGCGCGATTTTCCGTGGCATTCCCATTCTGGTACGACAAAACGCCGTTCACCCACACGGCTTCTATGCCTACGGCAGCCCTCATTGGATCGGAGAACGTGGCAGTATCCCGCACGGTGTCAGGATCGAACAACACAAGATCGGCGCAGAAGCCCTCGTGAATACGGCCGCGGTCCTGAAATCCGAAGCACTCAGCAGGCAAGCTGGTCATTTTGCGTACCGCTTCGCTGAGGGAGAACAATTTCTCTTCGCGGGCATACTTTCCCAGCACGCGGGGAAACGTGCCCCACAGTCTCGGGTGCGGGCGTGGGTCGCTTGGGAGTCCGTCAGAACCGATCATGGTTGCGGGATGGCGCAGGATGTTGCGCATATCGTTTTCTGCAATGCAGTGATATACGGCTCCAGCAGGCTGCAAACGGCGCGCGGCTTCCAGTTGAGTGACGTTCCACTGCTGCGCAATGTCGTCGAGATTCTTCCCCGCCATCTCGGGATGTGGATCGGACCATGTAATCGTGATTTTCACCCGCTCATCGACCTGCCGAAGGTCCAGTGTGCTCGAGCTAGCGGTATAGGGATAGCAATCGCACGCGGTCGGCTGCTGCGTTCGCGCCCGATCGAGTACAGCTAATAGTTCGGCGCTTCGGTTCCAATTATCAATGCCCGCGCATTTGAGATGAGAAACGACTATGGGTACATCGACTTCTTTGGCGATGGTGCAGGCTTCATCAAAAGCCGCCAGCACCGCATTGCTTTCACTGCGCAGATGGGTAGCGTAAATCGCGCTCGCAGGAGTGAGAGTTTCCGCCAGGCCGATTACTTCTTCGGTCGAAGCCGAATTCGCTGAGAGGTAAGCCAACCCTGTGCTCAGACCGAGCGCCCCATTTGCGAGCGCCTCGCTGAGTTCTTTCTTCATTTTGTCGATCTCGTCACGACTGGCAACGCGGTCAAGGCGATCCAGATGGTTATTCCGCAGCGTGGTATGACCAACCAATGTGGCGACGTTCACCGCCGGTCTGGCCAATTCAATTGCTTCCACATAATCGCGAAACTTGGGATAACGAAATTCGCTCGCCTGCCCCAGCAGGTTCATTGGATCGGGCAAAGCGTGCTTCACCGTCGCTGGGCCGGCACTGATTCCGCAATTGCCGACTATGACAGTCGTTACACCTTGCGAAAGTTTAGGGAGCATCCGCGGACTGCGAAGGAGATAGAGATCATCGTGGGTATGCACATCGATAAACCCTGGCGCAAGCGCGTGCCCGCGACCGTCGATCACCATTTTTGCTGCGCATGACTTCTTACCGACCGCTTCGATTGTGGCGCCGCGGACGGCGACGCTTCCGCGGCAAGGCTCTGAACCGGTTCCGTCAAAAATGCTGACGTTGTCGATCAGCAGATCGCATTCCATGAGTGTTGAACTGCAACGATATCACCGTGGTGAGGAGAGGAGAGCTCTGGAGGGGTGCCCTATCTTAGCGGTTCATATTGGTTGCGCGACGATATTTTCCGTGCAGCCAGATGAGGATGCCTATTGCCGCGACCTCGAGCGGGCCAGATTTAAGGTACACAGCCGTAAACCCTTGAGCAATATCGTGTGCGACATAGGTCCCGTGATACACAGCCCAGCCAACACCCGCTGCCGAGATGAGAGGTCCGACTTGTTCTTCAAGATAGGCTTTCACGGGGATAAACCAACCCACAAGATTTTATGCGCTCCGTCCCGGAGCACAAGATTACCTCGGTCACATCTTCGCCCCACCGCGTATAATCGGCTCTTTTCTCGTCTTCAATGCTGCGTCCGCAACTCAAAGAATTTGAACAACTCTCGCGCACTGCGACGCTGGTTCCTGTCGTTAAGACGATCATGGCCGATCTGCTCACGCCGGTTTCGGCGTTTTTGAGCATTGCGCACGGCGAGCCAGAAGCTTTTCTTTTGGAATCGGTGGAAGGAGGTGAGCGCATTGGACGTTACACCTTTTTGGGAGTGCGTCCTTACATGGTGCTTGAGGCCTCCGGCGAGCACATGAGCATCCGCAAGGGAAGGAATGTCGAACGCAGCCGCGGCAAAGTTTTCGAAACTATTTCGAGACTTCTGCAAGAACACCGCGTCGCCACGATTCCCGATCTGCCTCCATTTAGCGGCGGCGCCGTAGGATTTGTAGCGTACGACTCTGTTCGGCAACTCGAGAAGCTGCCCAGTGTGGCGCGCGACGATTTGAAAGCGCCTGACTGCTTCCTCATGTTCTTCGACCGCGTGCTGGCCTTCGACCACCTGCGCAAGCAGATTCACATCATCGCGGTAGCCGAGGCTGGAAACGGGTCGGTGAAGCAAGCATATGAGAAGGCGCAGCGCGATATTGCGGCCCTCGAAAGAAAGCTGGCGCGTGGAACTAGCGCCGCAAACCGTCCTCGACCGCGCAAGGAAGATTACAAACTCAAGGAAACCACTGGCCGCAGCGCGTTTCTGAAAAGCATTCTTAAGGCCAAGGAGTACATTCGCGCCGGCGACGCTTTTCAGATCGTCCTTTCACAGCGAATGGAGCTGGAGCCTGGAGTGCCTCCGTTCGAGATTTATCGCGCATTGCGCATGATCAACCCGTCTCCGTATCTCTATTTTCTGCAGAGTCGAAAGTTCCAGGTGCTCGGGTCGTCGCCGGAGATGCTGGTACGCGTAACTGGGCGCAAGCTGGAATACCGTCCCATTGCGGGAACTCGTCCGCGCAGCTCCGATCCGGAAGAGGATCAGCGCTGGGAGCAGGAGTTGCGCCAGGATGAAAAAGAGCGGGCAGAACACGTAATGCTGGTTGACCTCGGACGCAATGACTTAGGCCGAGTGAGCGAATACGGCACCGTCCAGGTGAAGGATTTTATGTTCGTGGAGCGCTATTCGCACGTGATGCATCTGGTCTCGGCCATCGAGGGGAAGTTGCGTCCCGAGTGTCACGCGATCGACGCTTTTGCCGCGGCGTTTCCCGCCGGAACTCTGAGTGGGGCTCCTAAAGTCCGCGCGATGGAAATCATCGAGGAACTTGAGCCGGTTCGCCGCGGTATTTACGGCGGCGCCGTTCTCTACGCCGACTTCGCCGGAAATCTCGATTCCTGCATTGCGATTCGCACTATGTGGGTGCAAGGCAGGCGAGCCTATCTCCAGGCCGGCGCGGGCATCGTAGCCGATTCCGTTCCCGAAACGGAATATCAGGAGTGCCTGAACAAAGCCAAAGCCTTGCTCCGCGCTGTAGGGATGGCGCGGAATTACGAGTAACCAGCTTCTAAGCTGCTAAGCGCCTGAGCTGCTAAGCTAAAAAGAACTGCTCTAAATCAGGGACAGTTAGGCGCTTGGAAGCTAAGAAGCTGAGCAGCTGTTTTTATGATTTTCGTTCTCGATAACTACGATTCCTTCACCTTCAATCTCGTGCAGTACATCGGCGAGACCGGTGAGGAGGTGCAGGTTCGGCGCAACGACCAGGTTACCGTTGAGAAAATACTGGAGCTGCAGCCGCGTAAGATCGTTATCTCTCCAGGTCCTTGTACACCCAATGAGGCGGGGATCACAATTGAATTAGTCCAGAAGCTGGCCGGAAAGATTCCCATTCTGGGAGTTTGTCTCGGGCATCAGGCCATCGGCGCAGCTTTTGGTGGACGAGTAATTCGCTCCGACCGCATCATGCACGGCAAAACCAGCATGGTACAGCATGATGGCCGTACGATATTCAAAGGCTTGGACTCTCCCATGGTCGCAAATCGTTATCACTCGCTCATTGTGGAAGAGAAGAGCCTTCCGAAGGAACTTGAGATATCCGCGCGCAGTGAGGAGAACGGAAAAACCGTCATCATGGGTTTACGTCATCGCGAACTACCGGTCGAAGGAGTGCAGTTCCATCCGGAAAGCGTACTCACACCGAACGGGCACCAGCTCATTCGAAACTTTCTTCAATGAGCGCATCCATGAACGTCTGGAATGGCGCCTGCGAACAAGCATTGAAACTCGCATGAGCTCTCCGTCATTGGATATTTCCTTTCTCCACCTTTCGATAACCCGATTGAGTGAATTAATTCGCGAGCGGAGGCTCTCTCCTGTGGAACTTCTGCGGGCGCTCTATAAGCAAATTGAACGGTTGAACCCGAAGCTAAATGCGTTTATCGAGCTTCGGCAGGAGACGGCGCTCGTCGAAGCCCAAGCTGCTGAAGACGCCATACGTCACAACGCGAAACTCGGACCATTGCATGGAATCCCCATCAGCATCAAGAGCTCAATCGCGGTTGCTGGACTGAAGTTTGAATGCGGCAGCCCAACGCGCAAAGGGCTTGTTGCAACCGAAGATGCTGTCCTGGTGCAGCGACTCAAGCAGGCCGGAGCAATCATTTTGGGAAATACGAACGTTCCCGAAATGCTCATGGCCTATGAAACCAATAACCCACTCTATGGACGTACGAACAGCGCGCATGATCTCTCGCGAACTCCTGGCGGATCCAGCGGCGGCGAAGCTGCAGCGATTGCCGCCGGCCTATCGGTCGCCGGTATCGGCAGTGATGGCGGAGGATCGATTCGCGTTCCCGCCCACTTCAGCGGAATCTGTGGGTTGAAGCCGACTCCAGGACGAATTCCTATTACGGGACACTGGCCGGAGAGTGGTGGACCATTTGCTTTGCTCGGTGTCGTGGGGCCCATGGCGCGCAGCGTGGAGGACTTGGAGATCATCTTTCGTGTGATCGCTGGATTTGACTCTGGCGACCCTATGGCTTCACCCGTCCCTCTTGCTGAAATTTCCGAGCCGGAGCTGCAACGAATCACCATCGGCTATTTCGAAGAGCATCCGTCAGCTC
>DATEMI010000674.1:0-12385 GCA_035275665.1 Terriglobales bacterium
CGCGCGTGAGGTCCTGCTTTTTCGCACCATCGCAAGCTTTGATTGCGGCGAGCACTCGGTCAGGAGTAAACGGAGCTTCTCGCAGACGAATGCCCACGGCATCGTAGATCGCATTCGCAATCGCGGGAATGCAGGCAGCCAGCGAACCCTCGCTAGCTTCTTTCGCTCCGAATGGACCTTCTGGATCAACGCTCTCGACGATGTAGCTTATGACCTCTGGTGATTCGATTGCAGAGGGCGACTTGTATTCGAGCAGACTAGGATTCATCAGCAGTCCGTCTTTCCAAATCATCTCTTCCTGCATCGCCTGTCCGAGTCCCATCCAGACTGACCCGATCACTTGTCCTTCGACCGAGGTGGGATTCAGCGCGCGTCCGCAATCGTGGGCTGCCCAGACTTTGTGAACGGTGACTTCGCCGGTCTCCTCATCGACGCTTACTTCCGCTACCTGAGCCGAGTACGAGTAAGCCGGCGAAGGTCCCACTCCGGCGCCTTTATGTTTCCCGCCGCGAGCTTCCGGAGGCGGCGCATAGGAACCGGTACCGGTAAGCGCGCCGCTGAAGTCGATCGCGGCGACCACGGCCTCCTCGAACGACATGTGCTTTTTTGGACCTTCGTCTCTGCGCTTCTGCTGAACTGAGTTGCGCAAAATTTGCCCTTCGACTCGGCCGGATACGGTAGGTTCAGACAACGCGCGGCCCAGGGCACCCCCCACAGCATCAGGCTGCTGCAACTTTGCTTCTGAGATTGCCGGACTCCAAGGCGTATCTTTGCTCCCGAGTACTTCGGCAGCGCTCTTCTCTCCCGAAACGGAACTGACGCCTTGCTTGGTTACATGATCATCCCGCATGATCACATCTTCGGGAGCACAGGCCATCTTTCGCGCGGCGGCGGCAATGATTCTCTTCTTCACCTGTTCGGCTGCGCGCATTGCCGCGTTGCCGTTCATGAAGGTCACACGGCTTGAATAAGAACCGATGTCGACCGGAGTTAGGTCGGTGTCAGCGGCAACGACCTTCACGCGTGCGAGCTTGCAACCAAGGAGCTCGGCAACGATCTGCGCGACCATCGTGTCGGAGCCCTGACCGATGTCGGAGGCGCCGGTGTACACAACCACCCCCCCGTCGCGATCAATCTTGATATTGACCGTGGAGTGCGGCATGTCGGAGCGAATGATGGAATTTGCGGCGCCGCTCACGTAATGACTGCAGCCAAGGCCGAGTCCGCGACCGCGTCCAAGTTTGCCTTTGCGCTCCGCCCAGCCCGAACCCTCGAGAACTTTATCGATGCACTCCGGCAGGCCATAACTCTGAACGCGCAATCCATTCACCGTAATACAGGGCGGCTTCAACAGATTTACGCGACGAACCTCCGCTGGATCCATTCCGATCGCTGTAGCAAGTTCATCGAGCTGCGATTCGAAGGCGAATCGTACATTCACGGTCCCATGCCCACGCATCGCACCGCAGGCTGGCTTATTGGTCAAAACGCGATATCCATCGAAGCGGATGTTTCGAATGTCGTAAAGAGCGCCGAGCAGCGCTCCTGAATAAAGAATCGTCACAACCCCGTAGGAGCAATATGCCCCGCCATCCTGGATCACCTTCGCTGCTACCGCGGTGACTTTGCCGTTGCCCCTAATTCCGGTTTTGAGACCGACAATGGTGCGCGGCCGCCCGCGATGAGCCCAGAAGACCTCTTCACGCGTGTATGTAAGCTTTACCGGCGCTTTGGCTTTGCGAGCTGCCACGGCAGCGATGATCTCGAGCGGAATAACCTCGCTCTTACCTCCAAAGCCACCGCCAACCAGCGGCTTGATGACGCGAATCTGCGCCATCGGCATCTCCAGTACGATCGAAAGCTTGTGCTGAAGGTAATAAGGCACCTGCGTCGACGACCAGACTGTCAGCCGGCCAGCCTGCCCGGTTCGGGAATCAAAATCGAAACTAGCCAGCGTCGAGTGCGGCTCCATGGCCGCGTGCGTCACTTCGTTCGCTAGATAGCGGCCCTCGATGATCTGGGCCGCTTCGCCAAACCCCTGCTCGGGATCACCGAAGACGTGGTGGTAGTCCTTTTCAATGTTGTTTGCCTTCTCCGCATGGATCAGATCGGAAACCGCCTTCATTGATTCTTCGGGATCAAAGTATGCAGGCAAAGGCTGGTACTCGACATCGATCAGCTCAAGCGCATGCTCTGCAATCGACTCTGATTCAGCTACGACGCAGGCAAGGTTGTCACCCACGTAGCGGACTTTATCCACGGCGAGCGCGGTTTCATCATGTCCTACGGGGAGGATGCCGTACTTGTTCGGCGCATCCGTGCCAGTAACGACAGCAACCACTCCATCGAGCGCGAGTGCGCGTCTGGGATCAATGCGCTTGATGATGGCGTGCGGATAAGGCGAATGCAGGATTTTGCCGATCAACATCCCCGGAAGTGAGAGATCATCGGCGTATTTTCCTGCTCCCGTGGTCTTGCCCGCTGAGTCGATCAGGGCAACCGGCTTTCCGATCACAGAGAACTCTGACATGTTTATCTCTTAGCGGCCGCCATTCCTTCCTGCTCCGCGCGGATCGCTGCCTTAATGGCCTGATACATCTGCGTATAACCCGTACATCGACACAAATTACCACTAAGCGCCTGGCGAATGTCTTCATCGCCGGGTTCGGGGTTGTGTTCAAGTAACGCTTTAACTGTCATGATGAATCCTGGTGTGCAGTATCCGCATTGCGCTCCGCCCCATTCACCATATGCTTTCTGAATTGCCGCCATCGCTCCGTGTTCGGCGACACCCTCAACAGTCGTGATCTCGGGAGCGATGCTTTCCTCGTCGGCGGTTAGCGACGCCGCAACAATGGTGCACGAGAGCATCGGAACTCCATCAATCAGAACCGTACACGACCCACAAGAAGAGTCGTCGCAGCCGCGCTTCGAGCCAGTAAGTTCAAGCTCGTTACGTAGGGTATCGAGTAAAAGCTCTGAAGGCTCAATCGCGACTTCGCGCCGCCTGCCGTTCACGCGCAGCTCGATCAGTTCCTTTTTCATGAGTCAGCTCTAGGATAGCTGAGTGCGGACCTGTGAAGGAATGATGGAGGGTGAACTTAGCTCGCCTTGTGATCAGAGCTCGATCGCAACGACTGGTGCGCTACTTCAACAAAGGCCATGGCAGCGCGTGGGAGAGTGCGATCTTTTCTATAGACCAGCCCCAGCTCACGTTTTAGCTTGAGATCTTTGATTGGAATGAGTCGGAGCCGCCCTGCCTGGATATCGTCCTGAGCAAAGGTGGTGCTGATAACCGACGCGCCAAATCCTCCAGCGACAAATTGCTTGATCAGAGTGATGCTGCCAAGCTCCATCGAAATGCGAAGGGTGTCGCGATATGGATTGAACATGCGCTCAAGAGCCTGCCGCGTTGATCCCGTTTTGGGAAAGATAAGCGGCACTTCGGCGATCTCGGATAGGGTTACGACTTTCTTGGTCGCCAGCGGGTGGTTCGCCTGAATCACAAATTGCAACTCGTCGCGAAAGATCGGAATGACACGCAAGCAAGCGCTCTTGACGGGAAGCGTGACGATCCCGACATCGACTGCGCCAAGCTCGATCTTTTCGATGATCTTGCGGCTGAAGTTCCGATATACGCTTATTCGTACGGACGAGTACTTGTTGTGGAAGCGCTCGAACACCTTCGGCAGGACGTAAAGAAAAGTGGCTTCGTTCGCGCCGATCGACAGCACGCCGCGCGTTTCTTCGGAAGCATGGGACAGCGCATTATGCGATTCGTCGTGCAGCCGAAGCAGGCTCTGCGCATATTGCAGAAGGATCTCGCCGGCGGGGGTGAGCCGGACGGCCTTACCCGATCGGTCAAAAAGGCGTTGCTGATAATCTTCCTCGAGCTGGCGAATCTGCGCGCTGACTGCCGGCTGCGAGCGAAAGACCTTGGCCGCCGCACGCGAGAAGTTCCCTTCCTTCGCCACTTCGACAAAAGTCTTCAGATGATCCAAGTCCACGCCGCACCCAACTCAAACGCGCGAATTTCCTTCTGCTCTGATTACATCGCGAGTCGAACAGCTTTACCTAATAAGAAAAATCAATCTGCGGGATTGATTTCGCTGATGTTGCTACATTTGTAAAGCTCAGAGGTGAATCATGACAAACCAACTCGCTTGCGTGTTCGCGATTTTACTAAGCACAACTGTTGCTCTTGCTCAATCCAGCCGGGAGCCGAATGCGAAAACAACACCTACCGGCCAGCGAAGTGCAGCCATCCAGCAACCGGTCGATTTGAAGACCGACCTGGAAAAAATGCGCGTTCTGATCGAGCAGATGCAGCGGAACGTAGCGTTCGTCTCCGCCGGCGATTCGCCGATGAAGCATCAGTTTCAGCTCGAAATCGAAATGTGGCAGCTTCTTCTGCGAGACATGGACCGGAAAATCAGCGAGAGCGGAATGGCGGCACATTAAACGGCAATGCGTTGCACCGCTAATGAAAGACCAAGGGGAAGGACTCCCATGGAGGATGGAATGTTCAGAGTCCTTCAGCCTGCTCCACCAAACTGCGGACATCCTGTTCTCTAACTATGATTCGCTCAAATTCGTTGTGCGCTTTTCCAAACGAGACGGTCTCATTTCGAAACAGCATGGGACTTTGCACGGCAATCCGGAGACTGGCATGCACTTCTCTGACTCCTGTCTGCTGAACGATTGCTCTAAGGTTTGCTGGGCGAACGCCCCCGGCCGCTATGAGGGAAATCTGCTCGCCCGCCTCCCTCGCAAGCGAGTGCAGAAGCGGAAGCCCTTCCGAAGCGAAGGCTGCCCCTCCGGAGGTGAGTACTCGATCTGACCCGCAGGCAATTATGTCCTTCAGAGCAGCCGAAAGATCCTTACACATATCGAAGGCACGGTGGAAGGTTACTGACATTGGACGCGCCGCCTCCACCAACTCCCGTGTGAGTTCCACACTGATACTTCCTTCGGGGTTCAGAACGCCGAGTACCACCCCATCAGCGCCAATGCGCTTCACTGCCGCAATGTCGCGATGCATAACATCTTGCTCCTCGTCGGAATAGCAAAAATCGCCGCCGCGGGGACGGATAATCACGTGCAAGGGAATTTTCAGCCGATCTCGAACAACCGCGACTAATCCCTCACTCGGTGTTACCCCTCCTTCCAAGGGATCGCTGAACAACTCCACTCGATGCGCCCCGCCCGCCTGAGCCGCCAACACCGACTGCACCGAATGCGCAGCAATTTCCACTATGATTTGCTTTGGCGACATAGAACCGGAATGGAACAGCGTAACTTAATCCTGCGCGATCGTAACTTTTTCAGGTTACCTTTTTCGACTAACCATAATGGGAACAAAGCGCAGGCAAGAATTCTATTCACAATTTCAGAATTGCATGTAAACTCTGTGATTCGCTCGACTCAACACACAAGCATTCGATTTCTTGAGAATAAAGAGTTGTGCCACTTTGGCGTGACTAGTTTGTCTTTTTATTGGTAGAATCATCTTCCCAATTCGGGAGTTAAGGAGATCGCGTTGGATACTGAACAGATTATTCGAGCATTGAAGGCCGAGCGTGAGCGGCTCGATAGAGCCATCACAGCGCTCGGGGGCGGGGGAGGCGGTGCATCCCGTGCTGCACGGGGCGGGGGACGCCGTGGACCTCGGATGATGAGTGCGGAAGCGAGGAGGCGAATCTCCGAAGCTCAGAAGAGACGGTGGGCGGAACAACGGAAGAAGAACAAATCCTAATATCGACGGAAGACAACTATGCCTAAATCAACAAAGAAAAAAGGTTCAGCTTCGCGAGCCTCCGGCGGAGCTGGAAAAGTCGTTCCTTTAGCGGTCTTGGAAAAGCAGGCTATCCAAGGCGCCTTAAAAGCCACAAACGACGACAAGCTGAAAGCCGCGCGCATGCTTGGCATCGGTAAGACAACGCTGTATCGCAAACTGAAAGAGTACGGCTGGTAATCAAATCCTTGGAGAGTGCGCTGCTGCAGGGCGCCTGGAGCAGCGCCCATAGGATTTGTGCATCCTGCATCAACTTAGGTGAGATTTGGCGAACTCTGCTGGGCTAGGCAGAGGAACTACACGGCCTTTCATAATGGCCTGCATCTCACTCATCAGTTCTGCGTGGATAAATCCATTCGTGGCCAGCACGTCGCGACTTGCTGCCACATCAAATCTACTTCCATCTACGTGCGTAAGCTTTCCGCCTGCCTCCTCCACAAGGAGTACGCCTGCCGACGTGTCCCACGCGTTTAGGTTGAATTCCCAATACCCGTCATAACGCCCCGAGGCTACGCAGGCGAGGTCGAGCGCAGCCGATCCAGCACGACGCAATCCGTGCGATTTGAGCGTTAGCTGATGATAGAAGTGAATGTTGGGATTGAGATGGCGCTTCTTGCTGGGAAAACCGGTTCCGAGCAAACTCTCGCCCAACTTGCCTATTTTAGAGACGCGAATCGCTTCACCATTCAAAGTCGCCCCGCTTCCACGTTCGGCAGCGAAGAGTTCGTTCCGCGTGGGATCGAAGACGACACCCGCGATCACTTCATTGTTGCGAGCCAGTCCGAGCGAGACGCAGAACACGGGAAAACCGTGCGCGAAGTTCGTCGTCCCGTCGAGCGGGTCCACGTACCAGAGACATTCGCCTGAGCTCTGAGAACGCGATCCTTCCTCTCCTACGACTCCATGCTTGGGGAACGCTGCGCGAAGGCTTTCGACAATGAGCTTCTCGGAAGCACGATCCGCCTCTGTCACTACGTCGACTGTGCCCACGCCCTTGTACTCTGTTTTAACGCCTCGATGGAGGTACTCGAGCAGCAGCGCACCGGCGCGGCGTGCAATTTCAGAGGCCGTAGTGATGTAGTCGGGATGTTGGCTGGTCACAGACGCCCTCGGCGTCCGTTGTCTTCGGCGATGTAGACGATCTCGTGCTTATAGATGAAAAGGTTCGGAGCGTGCTCACGCGTCAGCCGGATCATATTGGCATCGTAGTACTCGATCCAGCCACGGACTGATTCGCCGCCGGCGAGCTTCACTGTTACCGAGGTTTGCTTCTCGCCAAGAGCCTTCAGGTAGGAGGCCTCCATACCCGTTTCTTCCGGAGGAGCAGCTTTGGCTTTTTTCTGAAGAGCAGGCGTAGCGGCGGTAGCGCGAAAACTCATGCGTGCATTCTAAACCAAGAGCGAACACGGAGGTCACGAAGTTCAACACAGGAGGTCACGAATAAATCTCTCCGTGACCTCTTGTTTTTACGCTCGTCACCTTCGTGTTCGCTCCTGGTTTTATTCGAGCTTCGAAGTGTAGTACCCACGCCGGGCACGGACGACAAGGTCACTGCTTGCTCCGGATTCGTGAGGATGTGCAACCACGTCGATCTGACGAAAGTCTGATGCGGCGCGACGCTCTATCGGGTAATAGGCAAGCAAATATTGTGTGCGCAATTCATGACTGATCTGTTCGAACGCTTTGTCCAACTCGAAGACATTCGCAGCGTAGTAATACTTTCCACCGGTATCGTGCGATATCTGGATGAGCGCGTGTTCGCCGCCGGTGTTACGTCCGGCACTGGCTTCGACGGGAACGTCGATCAAGCTGTACACGAGGGCCTCGGATTGCTGCGCCGCGCGAAGGGCTTCCTTGTAATCGATCGTACTCGCGGTGTCGCCGCCATCGGTGATCAACACTAGAACCTTCCGACCTCGGCGCTTCATCAAGGCCTTTGACGCAAGGTAAATCGCGTCGTACAGAGAGGTAGCTCCGCCGACCTGGACTTGATTGATGGCTGAATCGATCTGGTGGAGCTTCGACGTGAAAGACACCATTTCGCTCACGTCAGTCGCAAACGCGTAGAGCGAAATGGCATCCTGCGGTCGGATGATTGAGTGGATAAATTTTCGCGCCGCCTCCAACTCCAACCTGATGTCCTTTCGCGTGCTCGAGCTCGTGTCAACGGCTAAGACTATGGAAAGCGGCAACTGCGATTCTTTGCTGAAGAGCGATATCTTTTGCGGCACTCCGTCTTCAGACAAACTGAAATCGTTCTTGGTGAGGTCTCCAATCGGCGACCCCTGCTGGTCGGTGACGGTGACGTAGACGTTCACCAGTTTCACATCTACTTTGAAAGTCGGCTCCGAACTGTCCTGCGCTGCAATAGGAACCAGCAAAGAGGCGATCGCGAGCGCCATGGCCACAGTTCTCATTACAAGCGCTCCTTCGGAGGCTCTGGGTCCACTCGCAGCTCTTCAGGAAAAGGCTCGCCCTCAGCCCAAACTACGCCGTTGGTAAAGTGCTCCTTTTTCCAGATCGGGACGGTACGCTTGAGGGTGTCAATGGCAAAGCGACAAGCGTCGAACGCCGCTGCCCGGTGAGCAGAGGCCACGACGATGAGCACGCTGGTTTCACCAATCTCTAGGCGGCCGAGGCGGTGGACTATGACAACCCGACGAACTTTGTAATTTGCCAGCACCTTCTCAGCCAGAGCATTCAATTGGCTGAAAGCCATAGGTTCATAGGCTTCATAGTCTAGAAAAAGCGTGTGGCGGTTGCGTGTATGGTTGCGGACAATGCCTTCGAAAGTAACAACCGCACCGTCTTCTGCGTGTTTAATGCGCTCGAGAATCTGTTCCGTGGGGATAGGCTTCCGCACAATCTCGCACTTGTAGCTTTCCGGCCTCGCAGCAGTATCCACGCCCCCGCTGACCGGTGGTAGTAGTGCTACCTCGTCACCCTCCTGTAAGTGGCGAGCGGGAGCTGCGTACTCTTGATTCACTGCCAACGCGAGAGAATGGAAGACGCTAGCGCTTTCGGGAGCCAGTCCACGATAGTGTTCCAACAGGTCGGAAACCGTAGCGCCGGAGCCCAGTTCTAGCGAGTCTTCACTGCGGCGGAAGATGTCTTTTAGTACTCCGAACAAGAGAACGCGCACGCGCATGACTTGTTTAAGAATACGTGAGAGTAATCGAAAAAGACCTAACAGGGCCATGAACCGGATCGGAGTTGCGGGCAGTGCGGTCAGAGGGTGACTCATCGCGAATGCCGACGAGAAGAATCTGGTCCTTCCCTCTCCGGGAAGCACCTCTGCCGAGCTAACGGCTTGGTAAACGAAAGTAATGTCGTATTTCCTTTCTAGTACTGCCCAATTTGCGGTACATTATTTCGGCCCCCGAATAGCAGTCCCACTTCATGACCACGCAGGAGTTCCCTTGCCATGGGCGTTAAGCCCGAGCCTGCGCGTGTGACCAACACGCCTGAGACTCGCCTTCCCGCAGGCGGCAAGGCGCCGAAATCCGTCGGCTTACGCGAGACCCGACTGGCCTTGCGTGACACCGAGAACCGCTTTCGAGCATTCGTTGAGCAGTCGTCCGACATGCTGTCGCTACTGGACGAGCGCGGCACAATCATCTATCAGAGCAAATCGATCATCCATCACCTGGGCTATCAACCCGAAGAGACGATTGGTGTTTCTTGCTTTGATTTTGTACATCCCGAGGATTTGGAGACAGCCATCGCGGGCTTCCGGCAAGGTCTCGAAGACCCATCTGAAGGGGAAGCAATCACTCTAAGGTTGCGGCATAAGTCCGGTTGCTGGAAGTCATTTGAGGCCGTCAGCAGTCCCTACGTTCACCAAGGGCGCAAAGCCGGGCTGCTGGCCAGCTTTCGTTATGTAAGCGACCGACTTGAAGCCGAATTGGAACTGCGGCGTTCAGAGGAACGATATCGACGGTTGTTCGAGCGCAACCTCGCGGGCGTATTCAGTAGCCGATCCGGTCGCCTGATCGACTGCAACGACTCCTTTGCCCACATCTTCGGCTATGAATCGCGCGAGCAGATGATTGCTGCCGGCGATTTCAATCCCTATTACAGCCCACAGCAGCGGGCTGATTACATAGCGGAATTGAAGAAAGAAGGCGCCCTTACCAATGTTGAGTTCCGTCTCCATAAGCGCGACGGCTCAGAAGTATGGGTGCTCGAAAACGTGATGCTCGAGGATCAGGCAGATGAAGCCATCCTCGGCACATTGATTGACATTACCCAGCGGAAACGTTCAGAACGACTACAGAGCGCGTTGTATTCCATCAGCGATTGCGTCAATTCGGTCATCGATCTCGAACAGCTTTATCCGGCGCTGCACGAGATTGTTGGCGAATTGATGTACGCAAACAACCTGTACATCGCGTTGCTCGATGAGAGTAGTGAGCGGTTGCATTTTGCGTACTTTGTCGATGAAACCGATCGCCCGCCGGGAAGTCGCAAACTGAGCAAAGGTCTTACCGAGTATGTGCTCCGCAGCGGTAAACCTCTGCTTGCGAACATCGCGAAAATTCGTGACCTTGAAAACCAGAGCGAAATCGAAGCCATTGGGCGAGATTGCGTCGACTGGCTCGGAGTTCCTCTGCGCCAGGGCAACAAAGTATTCGGCGTAATTGCGCTGCAGAGCTACGACCCGAAGATCCGGCACAGCGAACATGACCGCGACATCCTCACATACGTCTCGCAGCACATCTCCGTTGCACTCGTGCGAAAGCAGCAGGAGGAGGCGCTGCGCGCTTCGGAAGCTCGTCACCGCTCGCTCGTCGAGAGCGCAGTCTACGGGATGTATCGCTCCAGCCTCGATGGTAAGTTCCTCGATGTAAATCCAGCGCTGGTGAAAATGCTGGGCTACTCCTCTGCCGAGGAGCTCATGGCTGTCGATATGGCGCGCGACGTCTATCTCGATTCCGATCAGAGGGCAGCCGTTATCCATGCCTATCGCGACTCCGGTTGCCTGGAAAGCTGCGAGTTGAGATGGAAGCGCAAGGACGGCAGATCCATAACAGTCCGGCTGAGCGGAAACGTCTTTAAGAATGAACAGGGTGAAACTCTCGGTTTCGAAATGATCGCCGAAGACGTGAGTGAACGTCGTGCGCTCGAGGAGCAACTTCGGCAGTCGCAGAAGATGGAAGCCGTGGGACGTCTCGCGGGCGGCATTGCGCATGATTTCAACAACCTGCTTACCGTCATGAAAGGCTACAGCGAGCTGATGCTGGACGAACTCGATACCGCCGATCCTTTACGAGCGGAAGTTGATGAAATAAAGAAAGCCGCCGATCGTGCGGCTGCGCTGACGCGGCAACTTCTCGCCTTCAGCCGCCAGCAGGTACTCGCTCCAAAAGTTCTCGATTTGAATTCCGTCGTCGGAAACATGGACAAGCTCCTCCGCCGTTTGCTAGGCGAGGATGTCGATCTGTTCACGGTGCTCGAGCCAGGGCTGGCTCGCGTGAAAGCCGATCCCGGACAGATCGAGCAGGTAATCATGAACCTGGCCGTGAATGCGCGTGACGCAATGCCAAACTGTGGCAAGCTGACGATTGAAACCGCGAATGTCGATTTGGACGAAAACTACATACGCGATCACGCTTCCGTGAAGCCGGGGGCATACGTAATGATTGCCGTGACCGACACTGGAACGGGAATGACCGATAAGGTAAAGTCGCGCATCTTCGAGCCATTCTTCACTACGAAAGAGATCGGCAAAGGCACGGGACTCGGACTCTCCACTGTGTACGGAATCATTAAACAGAGCGGCGGCTATATTTGGGTGTATTCCGAAGTGGGAATCGGTTCGACATTCAAAGTCTACCTGCCTGCCGTGGACGCTCCTGCGGAACTTCCTGCATGTTCGATACAACGGCCGGCCGGGCGCGGAAGTGAAACCGTCCTGCTGGTTGAAGATGAAGATGGCGTCCGCGCGCTCATGCGGCAGGTTCTGCATAAGCATGGCTACAACGTTCTTGAATCGCGCCACGGCGGCGAAGCATTGCTCATGTGCGAGCGCCATTCTGGGAAAATCGATCTGCTACTTACCGATGTCGTGCTGGAGCAGATGAGCGGACGCGAACTTGCCGAGCGCTTGATTAGGATACGTCCGGAGATGAAGGTCTTGTACGTCTCTGGCTATGCGGATGACGCCATCGTGCATCATGGGGTCCTGAATGCCGACGTCGCCTTCCTGCAGAAGCCATTCACTACTGAGGCCTTGGCTCGAAAGATCAGGTATGTCCTGGATGGCCCCGTCCGCGCAGCCTCCCACAACTGACTGTTCGCTTTTGCTTTCTTTCATTTCAGATTCGAACACCTTGGCTGCTTTATCTGGCCTATAAGTTCTTGTAACCTCTTCAATTATTGAGAGATATTGCTGGACTTTCCGATGCGATTCGACTCTGAACGATGGAATCGGGCTTGCTCATTGCAGAGCGAGGACCGATCGCAATACAGAATTTCCGGTTCTTCGGATTCGTCCCATTGTCTTCCCTGCTCAAATCGGAGATTGCAGTGACCGATAGCTCTTATCCCACATCTTTTGCCGCCGGAGTTGGCGTGGAGACTCGACCGAAG
>DATEMI010000675.1:0-8005 GCA_035275665.1 Terriglobales bacterium
AACGGCGACGCCGTTTCCTGGCCCTCGACGAGATAGGAATTCTCGGAGTTGGTGGCGCCGCTAATCTGAAAGCCATTGTCATTGTGGCCGATGCCTGCGCCGGTGGTGTTGTTTGAATCCAATGGCTCTGTCCGAGCACCCGGAGCAAACTGAATTACGCTCTGGTACGACAATCCCTTAGGGACATTCGTCAGGATGTCATTCGTGATGTTTGTCTGAACCTTGCTTTGAGTGAGGTCGATCAGCTCGGCCTCAGAACTCACTTCGACCGTTTCAGTGGCGCCACCAACGGCGAGCGTGACATCGACGGTGGGCAGGTGGCCAGTTTCCAGCAGGATGTTGGTCTGCTGATAGCGACGAAAACCGGGAGCATTTACCGAAAGCGTGTATTGGCCCGGCGGCAGATTGGTGAAGTGGTAGTAACCGGATGAATCTGTGGTAAGGCTCTTTCCACCAATGAGGGTATTGCTCGAAACTTCTACGGTAGCCTTGCTGACCACAGCGCCGCTGGAGTCTTTCACAACGCCCTGCATTCCCGCTGTCGTTTCCTGCGCGAAGGCAGTGAACGTGAAGACGAGTGTACATACTGCCGCGTAAAACAGCGTTCTCGCCATTATTCTCTCCTCAAATTTCCCTTTGGACTTTTGCTACTGATCTGGCTCCAGAATCGACGTAGCTGAGGGGGTGAGACTCTGGACTTGCGGAAATTCCAAAAGCACTTGAGTCACCACAGTGTTTTTCTATTCTTTTCAGAGATTTACATTCGGAATTCAGGCCGCTTCATCCAAAAAATGGGACAGACCGGCAGTTAATGTATGAAATATAGAATTTCGTCCCTGTGAAGTCGTTACTCGTCCCGATAAGTGTCGAGTGGTGAGTAGGCGGGAAGCTAACTCCTCGCTAGTTCGAGAACTGCGACCAGGATGCAAAAAAAAAGCCGGCACGACGTGCCGGCTTGCAAAAAAGCGGTTGTGATTAGAACCTGAATTGCGCTCCCACTTGCGCGACTGACCGAAATCGGAATCGACCGAGTGCATCCCTTAGCGTTGCAGCCAATGTAGCCGAGAGTAAGTTGAAGCTGGTCGGATAATTCCGTCGGCAAAAGAAAAGAGCCGACCGAAGTCGGCTCTTGAATAAAGCATCACTAAGCGTCAGAAGCTGAAACGTGCCCCGAACTCGCCAACAAATGAGCGCGGGATCGTGGAGCTCGTCGGGTTGATGAACCCGACGGGTCTGGCAAAAGTCGATCCCTGATCTTGGATCACGTTATCGAAGTTATTGCCGTAGTTGGCGTGGTTGAACAGATTAAATGCCTGGAATGCGAGCTGCAGATTGCGCGACTCGCCAAGCTTAATGTTCTTCGCAATACGGGCGTCCATATCGAAGTATGGATCACCGCGGAGGCTATCGTAGGGATCAATGTGGCAGTTGCCAGAGTAGTAGCACTGGTAAGCGGCGAGTTTCGTGGCCTTGCTGGTACCTACAAAGTTAAATAGGTTGGTACTTCCATTCGGCACGATCAGGGCTCCTGCCGCGCTGCCGCCGGAAAGGTTGATCTGATTGTAGGAAGATATTGGGTTGTATGGTCTCGCTGAGCCGAATTGTAGAACTGGTGCAAACTCCATTCCCCACGGCATATTCCAGATACCACCAATCGTTACATGGTGGCGTTCATCGTTAAACGAGGGGCCAAGCTCAAATGGAGATAAGGGATGCTGGGGATCACGAGGATAGTTGCGGAACGAGCCGCCTCCTCCGTCGTAGGACAGCGCTCTTGCAAGCGTGTAATTCGCAACCAGGGATACGTTACGTATCGCGCGCTGGCGATAGCTGAAGTTCAAACCATCGTAGCGTGAGCGATTGATCGACTCTTCGTCCCGAACGCTGCCAAGAAGCGGTAATCCGGCAGTCAGGAATCCCTGATCGAACGGACGATAGAAACCGCACGAAGTCGGGCTGCAGATCGGAGCTCCGGTCTTCGGGTCCTCGGTCACGCCTGTTGTCGTTATGTTCGAGGGGTTAATAGGAATCCTTGGATCGATGTTAATGGTCTTATTCTCGTGCAATCCGAGCACGTGAACATATTCGACCTCAACGACCGACTTAGTGCCCACGGACCAGGCATAGCCCCCATTCCATTCTTCGGAAACAGGATTACGGTAGTTGGGATCCATCAGGCGACCAGTAGCTCCGGGAGACGAAGGTGTTCCAGTTGCCAAATTTGGAGACGGCGGAGCAATGGTTGGCATAGGATCCACTCCGTAGCGCCAGTTGCTCAGAGGAGTATTCGTGCCCGGTACGTTGTCGCTCGGGCCAAGTGAGAAAACCGTCTGGAAGATCGTTGGATTGCTCTGCTGCTCCATGAATAACGGGATGTTCTGGAAGATGTCGCCGTAATAGAGGCCGTACCCACCGCGAATGACATGCTTGCCGCTGCCGGTCACATCGTAGGCGAAGCCCACGCGGGGACTGAAATCGCGGTTGTCATCCGTAGCCTTCTTCCGCGTGAACAAGGCTGCCAAGGGATTGGTTGAGGAGATGGCAGTCATCTCCTGGTAGGTTCGGCTGCCGGTGACATCGACTCCGCCCACCATGTCCATGTCCTTGTCCCAACGTACTCCGAGATTCAAGGTCAGGCGGCGAAGGACCTTCCAATCATCTTGGAAGTAAAGTCCAATCTGTTTCGTGCCATTCGGGAGCGTTTCGGAGGGATCGCCGTTGGCGATAGTCATTCCAACCACGGCACCGGGAGTGGCGAACTTATTGGGATAAACGGCCGCGCCGCATTTCGCGTTGCCAGCGTCGGCTCCGACGCCAAGAATACAAGATGGATTGTCAGCGAAGTCGATCTCGAGGGTTGGGCTGAACTCGAAGTAGCCGCCAAGACTGGGATTGTAGATGTAGTCAAAGCCGGTTTTGAACGTGTGATTGCCGACAGTCTTCGACACATCATCCTTGAACTGCCACTTGCGCTGGAACGACTGCTGCGGGACGTTTGTATTCGTCCCAAACTGAGCCGATGGGAAGGTCACAAGTGGAGTTCGCGTCTTGCTGTCGATCAGATTGTTCCAATAGGAGAAGCCCACAGTCGCTTGGTTGACGAGTGTCGGATTCAACACCGAGTTCAACGTCAGGTTCGCGATCTGCATGTGATTCACTGTGAAATTACCCTCAGTCAAATCGAAGGTCCCGTTGCTCTGGTCGTTGAGACTGTCGTTGCCTTGGGTATCCACGTGGACATACGCGCTGTGATGGTCGTTGATCGTGAAGTCCATACGGCCATCGATGCGGTTCTCAAAAAAGGGCGTGGGAACTACTGCTGCCGGCTGTGCTCCAAGCGAAGTTACAAGTTGGAGCTGAGCCAGAGCCTGTGGATCCTCGGCAATCGAAGTGTGCTCGCGCTGACGCTCCATTGCGAAGAAGGCGAACACCTTGTCTTTCTTAATCGGACCACCCACGGATCCTCCGAACCACTGGCGCGAATATGGAGGGTTGACGAACGTGAAGGTGTTGTTAGCGGGATCGGGCAGCTTCTGGTCGGCGTTGAGCGCCTGATCGCGGAAGAAGCCGAATGCTGAACCGTGGAAGCCGTTGGATCCCGACTTGGTAATCACGTTGATTGCGGCGCCTTCCGAGCGGCCATTCACTGCGGAAAATCTCTGGGTAGAAATCGCAAACTCCTGTACGGCCTCGGCAGCAACTTGCATCACGGGACCGCCGACTGTGTTGTCTTTGTTGTCAATGCCGTTGATCGTGACGTTTACGTTTCGTCCACCTTCGCCGTTCACTGAGAGGATGGCGTAGCGGTTCTTAGTCGGATCGTAGGAATCGGCCGCTTTCACTCCGGGTGCGAGATAGGCGAGATCGGCGATATCGCGTCCGATAAGCGGGAGCTCGGTCACTTCTCGGGGAGTAATCGTCTGGCTGACATCGGTCTTAGTTGCGTCGATGACCGGTGCTTCCGCCGTCACTTCGACGCTCTGGCTTGCTTCACCAACACCTAGTGAGAAATTCTGGGTAGTAGCAGTGTTCACCAGAGTTTCCACATTTCCTGCGGTTTGCGTGGCAAAACCTGCCATCGTTACTTTTATGTTGTAGTGACCAACAGGCAGAGGATCGACGCGATAGCTGCCATCGCTAGCGGTCTTCACCGTTCGATTAAATCCTGTTTCGGGACTGCTGACTGTAACTTGCGCTCCGACAATCGCCGCTCCGGTTTTATCAAGAACTGTGCCTTGCAACGAGGACGTGGTGTTGGCTTGGCCAAACATCCAGCTACTCGCCGCAAGCAGGGTGAACGCCAGCATGCAGGCGGACAATCTATTTCTCATGAAGTCTTCTCCTAGTTCCGCTCGAAAAATGCGCAGGATGGGGTAAGCAGGACTAATAACGGGATAAGCAGGTCTCATTCCAGAGGCTTTTGCTCTTGTTTTCAAACGTTTACGATCGTTAAAAAAGGCCGAAGTTCGAAAAATGGGATGAAAACCGATTTTTGTCTATGAAATTTGGTATTTAATCCCACATTGATCGCTGTTTATCCCCGATTTTCGGAATAGCGGCAGGGCCTTTGTTGGACTCAGGGCAGAGTCCTTGCGCTGAACACGCCGATAGCAGAAGGGTTCCGTTATGACCCCAAGCTGCCTTCGTGACCCGCATGTTCGCTGTTCTTGGGCATCCAAAATAGTCGCGAATGAATGGGATCCACTGGCTATTGCCGGGCGACTACTGGCTGACGCGCATGGCGCTGGAGAAGTCGATCGGAGCGCTGTTTCTCATCGGCTTTTTTAACGTCGTCAACCAGTTCAAGCCATTGCTCGGCGAGCGCGGGTTGCTGCCGGTTCGACTGTTCGTGAAGGAAGTCCCGTTTCGGGAATCGCCCAGCCTGTTCTTCTTCTTTCCTGCCGATCAGGCTTTCAGCCTGTGCGGATGGATCGGAGTCGTCCTTTCCGCTTTGATCGTCTCTGGTCTTGTGGATCGCTATACCTGGGCGCTCCTGGCGATTTGGGCTGTGTTGTGGGTTCTCTATCTCTCGTTCGTCAACGTTGGGCAGGTGTTCTACGGATTTGGATGGGAGTCGATTCTGCTCGAAGCCGGCGTCCTCTCTGCGTTTCTTGGCGGCAGCCACACCAACGCGCAGGTCGCAGTGATGTGGCTCTTTCGCTGGCTTTTATTTCGGGTGATGTTTGGAGCGGGACTCATCAAGCTCCGCGGCGACTCTTGCTGGCGCGACCTCACGTGCCTCGATTACCACTATGAAACGCAGCCAATTCCCAATCCGCTGAGCTGGTTCTTTCATCATGGGCCAAAATGGTCCCGCTCCGGCGGGGTGCTTTTCAATCACTTCGCCGAGCTGATTCTGCCTTTCGGCTATTTTCTTCCGCAACCGAACGCCAGCATCGCCGGCGCGCTGACGATTCTCTTTCAGTTGCTCATCTTTTTCAGCGGGAATCTTTCGTGGTTGAATGTCCTCACGCTATGCCTGTCTTTTAGCTGCTTCGACGACCGCACGCTTGCATCTCTCTTTCCTGTCCACACTCCCGCTACCCACACGCCAGACATCGTCTTCCGCGTGGTCACGGCGGCTCTCTTCGTTCTGGTCATCGTGCTGAGTGTAAAACCGGTGCGCAATCTGCTCTCGCGGCGCCAAGTCATGAATACGGTCTATAACCGCTTTCACTTCGTCGGAACTTACGGAGCCTTTGGTGGTGTCACGCGCGAACGTTACGAGATCGTGGTTGAGGGTACCGACGAAACGGTGATAACCGGTTCGACCAAGTGGCGCGAATACGAATTCAAAGGCAAGCCCGGAGATCCCTCTCGCTTGCCTCCGCAGATCGCGCCGTATCATCTCCGACTCGACTGGCTGATGTGGTTTGCGGCGATGGGCTCGTATCGTCGGCATCCGTGGTTCATACATTTCCTCGCCAAGCTGCTCGAAGGCGATAAAGCTATTCTCGGCCTAATCAAAACGAATCCATTTCCGGATTCTCCGCCACGCTACGTCCGCGCACTTCTGTATCAGTACCGCTTCTCCTCTCCGCAAGTGCGGAAGAAGACTGGACTTTGGTGGGTAAGGGAATCAGTCGGTTCTTACTTTCCGACAGTCTCTCTGCAAAGCCCAGCGTTGCGTGCGCTGCTGCAGCAGATGGAATGGAAGTAAGAAAGCTACCAGCTGCCAGCTACCGGCTACCAGCCAAAGGCAACAACAAAACCAAAACACGACACGGACCACACGGACGCTTCGCCCACGGATCACACGGAGAAAAGGTAGTAGACAAGGTGCCGAGCCTTCTCTTACAGCCGAGAGGTCTCCGATTTTCGGGCAAATAAATTTCCCGCTGTCTAGCGGGACGAAATATCTCGCAGAGCGGTCGGCAGTCCAGTGCCGACTTCGTCTTCTCGGTAATTCCATTTTGGAACTCCTATGCGCTTGAGGACACGCCAGTTCGAGAGTTCAGGTGTTTACATGTCCTCTGAGTCGAAGCCTTGATTCTTATGGTTAAACAACTTGTTCCGTGTAATCCCTGGGCGAAGCATCCGCGCAATCCGCGTCGGGTTTTGCTGTTGTTGTTGGTTTAGCCGAAAGCCGACAGCCGAGTGCCGATCGCCGTCTTCCCATTGTGAGCACCTGAATTCCCACCTTTGCCATTTCGGGAAACACGCAGTTTCCAAACAGCGAAACGCTGTTGCGCATCCAGAGGGAACTCTGGCGCGCTCACATTGGCACGCGATTTGCTTCTGCTCAAGACAAGTAATCAGGAGTAAGCAGTAGCTTCGCGGAACCGTTCGCGGCAGACGCAATGCAGACGATCAAGCGCCATCGCTTCACGTCGTCGCGTCACTTTCTGGAAGTGTGTTACGCCCTTCGCGGGCGGCCCTACGGAGCGACTGCTAGTCACAAAATTATGACGATTGGTCCCACTTCGTTGCTGCAGAGTCGCGCTGCTTACGGCTCTCAAACTATAACCAGAGACGTGTCTAAATACACGGCTCTCAACCCAGCCCCACGGTCAACTGTTTCCCCCGCTCCAGGCGCAAGAGCACATCGCATGACCCGCAAACGCAGAACAGTCCTTTGGCTTTACAACGAAGACTATGAATACCTTAGTTCCGTCGCAGACCAGGACATGGATTCGAAGAACGTCTCCATGCATCGACTGGTGAAAGCATTACGCAATGCCGGCGTGAAGAGCTTTCTCAAGCTGGATGAGAGTTTGAAGCGCTTGCCGCCAGGGAAACCATGAAAGGCAACACCAACACACGACACGGATCACACGGATGCTTCGCCCACGGATCGCACGGATGGAGTTTGTGGTTCGCTTCTCATCTCTCCGCTGATCCGTGTAATCCGTGCCATCCGTGAAATCCGTGTCGTGTTTTGGTATTGGGTTGGCGGGAAGCTGGAAGCTGATGGCCGGTAGCCCGCTACTCGTCACGCAATGTCTTCACCGGTTCAACCCGCGTGGCGCGATACGCGGGAATGATGCTGGCTAGCAATCCTATGCAGAGAAGCCCGACGGAGACAGTGATGAACGTAAGTAGATCCGTGGACTTCACGCCGTAGATCATGCTGGAAAGCAGATGCCCGAGAACGAGTGCGCCGATGATGCCGATCGCGAGGCCGAGCACGGTTGGCTTCATGCCTTCGATGACGACCAACTGCAGCACATCTTTGATCTGCGCGCCGAGGGCCATGCGGATTCCGATCTCGCGCACGCGACGACGAACGCTGTAGGCGAGGACGCTGTAAATGCCTATTGCGGCCAGGAACAGAGCCAGCCCTGCGAAGATTCCCAGCAGCATAGTGCTGAAGCGCTGTTGCGAGAGCGAGCTGCCGATGACTTCGTCGAGGGTGGTGCTGCCTAGAACCGGCAACTCTGGATTCGCCTGATGGATTGCGGCTGTGATTGCAGGAATAAGGCTGGCAGCATTGGCAGAGGCGCGCACCACGATCCAGATTGGGAAGGATTGGAAAGGATGATCGGGCGGCTGTTCAAGTTGAGCG
>DATEMI010000676.1:0-4528 GCA_035275665.1 Terriglobales bacterium
TGGATTTCGTGTATCTTGAATTTCTGGAAAGCAGGACTGATTACGAGCCCGGCCCTAATGCGCTCCGACGACTTACATAGCCTGAAAGACGACATGACCGCCTTCATCGAAGGCCACGGGATGAAGCGTTTCCCCGGTTACATCGGTGAAGAGCTGCCGACGGTCGTCTGGAAGGATAATCACAACGCTGATGCCTGGAAAGATTTTGTCGAGCTAGCCAAGGCTGCTGGAGCGACTTTCCTCACGATGGACGACATGGTGCTCTCAAAAGAAGATCTCGACTTCATCATCGAGCGTCTGAAGGAAGGCGTGTACAGTGATGATCTTGATGATGCCCGATGGCTGCGAACCTACATCGGCAAAGCCGGATTTCTGCAGCTCGGCTTCTCGCACCAGGGAACGCTCTTCGTCTATGAGGTTTCCACTGAGTGGTATGACCGCTACCAGCGTGTGCTCGATACGGCCGAGGCCTTGGGGGGACTCGTCATCGATGAAGATGATGACGAGTAGACCAACGTTATCGCGCTGACCCGATTGGTTCTTTGATCGAGTCTGGAATTGGCAGCTCCAGCAATCGCCGGGCGTTCTCGAAGCAGATGTTACGGATCATGGGGCCGATCAGGTCCTCGTTATCCGGCAACTCCCCAGCTTCAATTTCGTTTCCGATCAGATTGCAGAGCACGCGGCGGAAGTATTCATGGCGTGGATGCGACATGAATGACCGCGAATCGGTCACCATGCCCACGAATCGCGAGAGTAATCCGCAATTTGAGAGTGCGTTCATCTGCCACTCCATGCCTTCTTTCTGATCGAGGAACCACCATCCGCTGCCGAACTGGAGTTTGCCGGGAATGCTGCCATCCTGGAAGCTGCCAATAATCGTCGCGAAGACGTAATTGTCCACGGGATTTACGTTGTACACGATGATCTTCGGCAGCCGGTTGTCCTGATCGAGCCGATCGAGATAGCGGGCCAGCGACTCGGCCTGCGGCCAGTCGCCAATGGCATCGAACCCGGTATCGCGGCCCAGCGTTTTGTTGGCGCGCGTGTTCCCATTCCGGTACGAACCCAGGTGGAGCTGCTTGGTCCACCCTTTCTCTGCGTCCAAATGACCGAAGAAGAGCATGAGAAACGCGCCGAACTTGCCGACCTCATCTGGACTGGCCTGCTTTCCACTTCGGGCTTTCTCGAAAATTGAGGATGCCTCCGCTTCTGAGCAAAAGTCGTTATAGCAATAGGCGAGTCCGTGGTCGGAGAGCCTGCAGCCATGATCGTGAAAATCCTGATGGCGCTTGCGTATCGCATCGAGAAAATCGCTAAACTTCGCAACATCGATGTTCGCGGCCGCTCCGAGTTCATTCGTCCACTGATTGAAGCCGGAAGGATCGTCGACCCGCAGCGCACGATCCGGACGAAAAGTTGGGAACACAGCAGTCGCCGATCCACTGCGTTGAATTTGCTCGTGATATTCGAGGCCGTGAGCCGGATCATCCGTCGTACATACGGCAACTACGCGGAATCTCTCCAGAATTCCCTGTGTACTGAATTCGTCTTTCGCAAGCTGCTCGTTTGCGCGCTTCCAGATGTCTTCGGCTGTATTCTCGTCGAGCAATGCGTCGATATTGAAATAGCGCCTCAACTCAAGATGCGTCCAGTGATACAGCGGATTGCGCAGCGTATGCGGCACGGTCCGCGCCCAAGCCAGGAATTTCTCGTACGGTTTGGCATTGCCGGTGCAGTACCGTTCCGGTACTCCGTTGGCGCGCATCGCGCGCCATTTATAGTGATCGCCCTCGAGCCAAATTTCCGTCAGATCGCGAAAACGGCGATTCTCGGCGATCTCCTTTGCGGACAGATGGCAGTGGTAATCGAGAATCGGTTCGTCTACCGCGTACTCCCGATACAGATTTCGCGCCGTCTTGCTTCGAAGAAGAAAATTCTCGGTAATGAATCCCATTTTGGTTCTCGCTGATAATGAGGCAGTCAGCAGTCGGCACTCGCCATTCGGTCGTTAAGCGTTCTTGGTACCACTTTAAGCACCAATGGCCGAAAAGGCGAGAGCCGGTTCATAGATTCCGGTTGTCCACTTTATCCAAATGCGTATCCGGAACCGTGTTGCACTGTGAAAGCTTGAAGTCCTCCACATTTTTTAAACCGAAGGTCGGGACATTTCCGTTCTTCGGCGACTTGATACGGAAGAAATCTACGCCGTGGGTATCATCCAACACGAAGGCGGGCCGCGCATCAGGCTGCTGGACCAGAATTTTGATGTCGTTCATCTCGATGCCTTTCACATGACGAATGAAAAAGGCGTTGGACGGCGTGTCGCCAAAGCGGCCGGGCTCAGGATAACGATCACGCTCTTCCTCGGGAACCTCGCGCTTAGCCTGCTCCGGAGTTCCTCCCCCGCGATGTTCGATGATGATGTTGCTCAGCTTCACGTCTTCGATCAGGTGTCCGGCAAGTCCGGTGATGATCGACGAAATACCCGAAGTGGCATTAGAACAAACGATATTGCTGATGATGACCCGCCGCAGCGCTCCAACCGGAACGCCTTCGGGGCCGCGCATGCGATCGCCTAACCGCAAAAAAATAGGGCCATCATTGATGTCGCGCATGCTGATGTTGTCGATAGTCACGTCTTCGAGCAGCGCGCCGTCTACAGCTTCTAATGCTATTCCGTGACAACCATCGCAAACGCAATTCGAAACCGTGATTCTCTTGAAGCCGCCATTGGATTCTGTGCCAAATTTGATGCGGCCATTGCGAGGAACTCTCTCGCCAGGCGGAAAAGGCTTGCGAGTGCCGTCGAGCAGTGTCCCTTCCATATAGCTGCCCGATACGAAGCAGTTCGTGATGGTCACGTTCTCCGTCGCTCGGGCATAGCCGAGAGCGAAGGAGCTCTTCGGGCAAATTGCGTCATCCCAGGGCGAGTTGACGCTGCAGTTGCTGATGCGGACATTGCTGCAGCAATCGACATCGATGCCATCGCGATTGGTATCGATCTTTAGATTGTCGACGGTGAAATTATCAACGCCGGTAGCGAGAATGCCGAAGTGTCCGCCGTGGAGAATGGAGAAGTCCCGCAGATTCACGTTGTGGCAATTCTTGAGCGAGATTGATTTATTGCCAACTCCCGGATCTTCTGCCCTGGGCCCGCCCCGCGTTCCCCGACTCAGGCCTTTTCCCCAAATGAGACCCGGTCCCAGAATGGAAAAGTCGTGAATCTCCTCTCCGACGATTAAGCTGTTGTGCCAGTGGCTGTGTCCAAAATCCTGGTAATGATCCCATTGATTCGGCTCGGCAGGATCGTATTGGCCTTGCGGACCCGTGTCGCCGGCGACGATGGTAGCTCCCTGATCGAGATAGAGAGCGATGTTGTTCTTGAGATGAATGGTGTAGCAGAGATAATGCCCGGCAGGAAAAAGAACAGTACCGCCACCCGCTGCAGCCGCCGTGTCGATCGCCTTGTTGATCGCCGGTGTATCGACGCTAGTTCCATCACCCCTGGCGCCAAACGAGCGCACATCATAGATCGCATTCCGAGTCCCGCCGTTCTGCCCTGTTGCCGAAGCTTCCTGCGGGGCTGCAGCGAGACTGCCAACGTTAGCCACACCCCACCCCCCAATTACAGCGGCACCTGCGTGAAGAAACGATCTGCGCGTACTCCCGGGTTTAGGATTCAACCTCTCTCCTCTCAATGAATGCTTGAATAGTAATTACTTTGAGTTGATAGGCGGCAGTCCTGATCATCCCAGCGGTTTGGCACGAATATTTTATTGGGCGCAGCACGAAGCTGCGCCCCACGTTTCAATACGAGCTAAAGCACGAATTTCTAGAAGAACACCTTCAATGCGAGCTGCCCGATGCGCGGATCACCCGCGCCGGTGATCTGGCCGAAGCTCGATCTCAAACTTGCGATTCCAGTGCTGGCGGATGGATCGTTCAAGTTCACGCGATTGAAGACGTTGAAGTACTCGGCGCGGAACTGAAGTCTCCAGCGCTCCGTCATCGTGAAGTTCTTCATCAGTCCCATATCCCATGTCCAATACTTCGGGCCACGGAGCGCGCCCTTGCCGGCATTCCCGAAAGTGCCGGGAGCGGGCTGCTGGAAAGCCGCGGGATTGAGCCAGGTGACGCAATGTGGCGATGTGCCGCAAGTATTACCGCCATAAGGATTCCCTCCGAGGAATACCCCGCGATCGGTCCCATTTCCCACACCTGACAGGTCGCTTCCGGAGCTGAAACCGGACATGACCGTCAGCGGACGCCCAGTCTGGAATTGCGTCGAGCCGCTGAGCATCCATCCGCCCAGGATTTCTCTCAGGCCTGTGTTCCAGTCTGACATCTGCGGGAGTTGTAAGACATACGAGCCGACCACGCGATGCGTGCGGTCAAACTCCGACGGACCGCGATCAAAGGCGTGACGATTCGGATTATCCCAGGGCAGCGGAGATACGCCGCCAGTATCGGCGCCGATCTCGCTCACGTTAGCGCCCACTGGCAGGTCGTCGATACTTTTCGCCCA
>DATEMI010000677.1:0-4747 GCA_035275665.1 Terriglobales bacterium
GAAGATTCCGTACTTCGGAATTTGTCTGGGAATGCAGACAGCGTGCATCGAGTACGCGCGCAACGTCTGCGGCCTCGAAGACGCCGACTCGAGCGAATTCAACCAGGGTACGCCGCATCGCATCATCTACAAGCTGCGCGAGCTGAAGGGTATCGACGAACTCGGCGGTACCATGCGGCTGGGCGCGTGGGAATGCAAGCTGGAGCCGGGCTCGTTGGCCGCTCGCGCCTATGGCAAGACGGAAATCAGCGAGCGTCATCGCCATCGCTACGAGTTCAATCGTGAGTACGAAGCGCTGCTCACCGGCGCGGGATTGCGCATTACCGGATCTACTCCCGATGGAACTTACGTCGAGATCATCGAGATTCCAGATCATCCTTACTTCCTTGGCTGCCAATTCCATCCTGAGTTCAAATCGAAGCCGCTTGAGCCGCATCCACTGTTCCGCGAGTTCATCAAGGCGTCCTATGAGAATGGAGGCAAGCGCCGCGCACAGGAGGTGGAAGTTGAAGAGGAATTGTTCCTGCGTTCGAAGCGCTAGTCTTTTGTCATTGCGAGCGAGCTTCTAAACTAGTAGGGATTCCTCACTCCGTTCGGAATGACAACAGCAAAAGCAGAATTCGAAATCGGCAACGTACATGTAGGCCCAGGCGAGCTGTTCCTCATCGCGGGCCCGTGCGTGATCGAAAGCGAAAAACATGCGCTGAAGATGGCCGAAGCCATCAGCGCGGTGACACGCGAGCTGCGCGTGCCCTACATCTTCAAAGCGTCGTATGACAAAGCCAATCGCACCTCTCTCAAGAGCTTTCGTGGTCCAGGATTAAAGGAAGGTGCGCGCATTTTGCGCAAGGTTGCCGAGACGCATCGCGTGCCCGTGCTCACTGACATTCACGAACCGGAGCACGCGGAGCCAATCGCGGAAGCCGTCGATGTCCTGCAAATCCCCGCGTTTCTCTGTCGTCAGACCGATCTGCTCGTCGCCGCTGCCAAAACGGGACGCGCGATCAACGTCAAAAAAGGACAGTTCGTCGCGCCATGGGATATGCGCCATGCGGTGGAGAAGATTCGCGAGAGCGGGAACGATCGCGTCTTCCTGACCGAGCGCGGATCGAGCTTCGGTTACAACAATCTCGTGGTGGACATGCGCTCACTGGTGATCATGCGCGAGCTTGCGCCTGTAGTTTTCGACGCAACTCATTCGGTCCAACTTCCGAGCGCCGGCAGCTCCGAAAATGGGAAACCTCAGCAGAGCGGCGGCCAGCCTCAATTCATCCCGGTACTCTCACGAGCTGCGGTGGCAGCAGGCGTCGACGGAATCTTTATGGAAGTTCACGACAATCCCGCAGAAGCCAAATCCGACGGCCCGAACGCCCTGCTTCTCAGTGACTTGAAACCTACACTCGAGCGATTGCTGGCCATACATCGAAGCGTTCGATGAAAGAGGTCCGCACCAAAGGGAATTCAAGCGGATTGCATCGGGCACACAATCCAAGTTTTGCTCAACTCGCCGCAGCGTAGTATCCCTTGCGCGCTTGGATCTTGTATCCGTCTTTGGTCTTGATCTCTACCTTCCGGAAGGTACCGTCGTGCTTGTCATTGGTCGGCGTGTAACCGATGCTGTATTGGCTGCGCAGCTCTTCTGAAACTTGGTCGAACGCCTTCTGCAATTTGTCTTGATTGTTGCCGACATGAATTACTCGTCCGCCGGTCTCCTCGCAGAGCTTTCTCATCAGACCAGAGCCAGTGCCCATGGAGACACCGCTGTCGCTGATCAGCAGCACGTAGACGATCACGTCAGACTTCTGCGCGGCTTCGAGGGCATCCTGCAGCTTTAACTGGCTGCCTTGGTCTTCGCCATCCGTCAGCAGCACAAGAGCTTTGCGGCCCACTTCGCTGCGGAGTTTGTCGTGTGCAGCCAGATAGACGGCGTCGTATAGAAGCGTTCCTTTGGGCGGAATGTCCACCGGACCTTGTCCGATTCCAGGAATTCCGCCCACCGCGCCGCCAGCATTAATTTTGGCTGCATCCATGCCTTTGCGAATGTCGCGACCGTTGTTGGTGTAGTCCTGCAGGAGATCGACGTTTACATCGAAGCTGATGAGGAAGGCTTCGTCCTCTTTACGAAGCATGCGCTGCAGGAACTGTGCGCCAACCTCTTTTTCGATCGGCAGCACGCGCTCCTGGCTGGCTGAGGTGTCGAGCAGAATGCCGATCGTCAGCGGGAGATTCGATTCGGCTTTGAAGTATTTAATTGTCTGCGGCTTGCCGTCCTCGCTTACCTGAAATTGGTCTTTACCCAGATTCGGCAGCAGCTGTCCCTTTTTATCCTTGACGTTGAAGAGAAGATTTACTACATCGACGTTAACTTTCAGCGTTTGCAGCGGGTTATCTTCATTCGGCTGCGTGCGATTGCGAATCACCGGCGAGCTGCCTTCGTCGCTATTGGTCTGCGGGCCGGTATCCGGGTTCTTAGGCGGAGGGAGATCTTGAGTTTGTGGGAACGCAGGCACCCACAGCGTCATCAAAACAGAGAAGAGCAACACAGGGCGCATCCAGTGGCTGGATGCAGTGGGAACAGCGTAACGAAACTTCATAGTCGAGGCCCGGCTTTTTGCTAAGCTTTACACAATTCTATAGCTTCGTACGTTCAGACACACGAATGGGACGCATAGTCGCGGTATCTGCTTCTACCCGGAGGACGAATCTGATGCGAGTGGGACGGTTTACCGCTTTGCTTGCGACCGTCATGCTTGTCTGCATGTGGCTCCCGGCCCAATCGCAGAAGCAGAACCTGCCGGACGCACCACAGCCGCAGCAGACTTTGCCGCCGGTGTCTGCGACGGAGTCGAGTTCGCACGATACTGCTCCGACGACTCCTGCAGAACCCGAAGTAGATAAGGCGAGGGAACCGGCTACTCCTGGGCCAGCAACGCCGGAACCCAACACCCCTCCGGCTTCAACTCCGCAGCAAGTTCGCAATCCCGAGACACCGGACACCCAGCGGCTCTATACGCTTGGCGTCAACGTCAACTTTATTGAAATTCCAGTTACGGTGAAGAACGACTCAGGGCGCATGATCGAGGGACTGTTGCCCAAAGATTTCAGCGTCTATGAAAATGGCGTGCGCCAGAAACTGAGCTTTTTCACCAGCGATCCTTTGGCAATCTCAGCGGCTGTGTTGATCGATGTGAGCATGCCTGCGACGGAGCTGCGCAAGGTCCAAGCCGGGCTGCAGGCACTTCAGGGAGCCTTTAGCCCTTACGACGAAGTTGCTGTGTACACCTACGGAAACTCAGTGATCCGGGAGTCTGGATTTAACGCAGCCGGAGGTCGCTTGGGCGATGCCTTGAACCGCGTGGCCGAGGACAAGCACGGCACCTACAGCGGCGTGCCCGTGAGCGGCGGTCCGTTTGGGGCGGGACCGACGGTGAATGGACATCCAATGGATCCCAGTGTTCCCCAAACGCCGATCATTCCTCGCGAGCGCCATGTGCTCAATGATGCCGTGCTCGAGGCAGCGCTGGATCTTTCGAAAGTTCAGCCGGGCCGGCGCCGCATCATCATGGTGATCGGAGAAGGACGCGAGGTTGGCAGCGATGCCTCTTACGCAGACGTTCTGAAAGTGTTGCTTACGAATAGAGTCAGCGTATACGGGATTGGAGTTGGTACCGCCGGGGTTCCGCTTGTGCGCAAGATCGAGCAGATCAATCTTCCCGGAACGGGAAATTCGAACATCCTGCCGAAATATGCGAGTGCGACCGGCGGCGAGGTCTTTAGCGAAATTACGCGCCAAGCGATCGAGCAGGCTTACGCTTCAGTGACGCTCGTCGCGCGCAATCAGTACACCCTCGGCTATTACACCCAGGCCACACTGGCCGACAATTACCGCGACATTGAAGTTCGAGTCGATCGCCCTGGGCTGCGAGTGACGGCGAAAGCCGGCTATTATCCGCTGCCTCCCGGGCGAAAGTGACTCCAGGTAGTTACCAGCGGAACCCTCGCTGCGCGCCTCGCGTGAATGTTACGTTTGCCGATATGTTATAAGAATTTAGGTCCGGCAATTCTTCTTCCAAAGTTTCCATGCTGCCAGCGTGCGGCTCACCTGTGAGGACGGCTAATTGAGCTTTATCAATTTCGCAGCGCGCGAAATCAACTGCAAAATCGTCTATTACGGGGCCGGTCTAGGCGGCAAGACTACCAACCTTCAGCACATTTTCAATAAGACCAACGAAAAGCAGAAGGGCAAAATGATCTCGCTCGCCACCGAGACGGATCGAACGCTCTTCTTCGATTTCCTGCCGCTGGATCTCGGAACGGTTCGCGGCTTCAAGACGCGATTCCACCTCTACACAGTACCCGGACAGGTGTTCTACGACGCCAGCCGCAAGCTCATCCTGCGCGGCGTTGATGGGGTTGTCTTCGTAGCGGATTCGCAGCCAGAGCGTATGGACGCCAACGTCGAGGCGCTCGACAATCTGCAAGACAATCTCAAAGAGCACGGTTACGACTTCACCAAAATTCCCTACGTCCTGCAGCTCAACAAACGCGATCTACCCAATGTTCTTCCGGTAGATGAACTAAAGAAAGAGCTGCTAAAGAAGAACGAACCGGTGTTTGAAGCTGTTGCCTTCCAAGGCAGTGGCGTTTTTGAAACCCTCCGCGAAGTCGCCCGACAGGTCCTCGTCGAACTTAAGAAAGGATAGCTCGGCGCACTCGTGAAAAGGCAACTTTCCTGAAGAGTGGGGTT
>DATEMI010000678.1:0-2475 GCA_035275665.1 Terriglobales bacterium
CATCGGCAATGTAGACGCGACTCGCGGCATCATCGACAGCTACGCCTCGCGCGCTCACGATTCCCGAAATCTGTGCCACGAACCGGCGCTTCGCCGGATCAAAAATGTCCACCGTGCTCGCCCCGTTATGGGCAATCACCAGATAGCCCTTAGCGAAGGCCAGGGTCTCGAATCCCGGCCGGCCAGGAATGTCGAGCAGAGCGATTTCTCGCAGCTTCACGCCAAAGCTGGGAATTGCGAAGAGCAGTAGAACTAGGAAGGTTTTAAGAAGACGCATCACCCGTCCAAATGCAGCTATTTACGTCAACAGCTTGGGATGCAGTCCAGAGCTGTTCTGCTGCCTTTGGCCCGAATGGCCTTCCAGCAGCAGTTCTGCATCTTACTGGCTGTCGGCTTTCGGCTATCAGCTTTCGGCTTGAGCTTGGTTTTGCAAGCAGTTCCGCGCAGATAAGAGTGATAGCCTAATGGGAGCGGGAACTCTGATTTGATGCCATAACGGCTGCTGGCCGAAAGCCGACAGCCGAACGCCGACAGCCGCCCTATGCCCGATAAAGTCCTCATCGTCGAAGACGAAGAAAACGCACGAACTGGTCTCGCCGAGCTGATCTCCGCCTGGGGATATCGGACCGAAACCGCCCGCGATGGTCTCGAAGCTCTCGACAAGGTGATAACGTGGGCTCCCAGCATTGTCGTGACTGACCTCAAGATGCCACGCATGGATGGAATGGAGCTGCTCCAGCGCCTCGGAGACCAGGCCGAGCCCATGGCTGTAGTGGTTCTTACAGCGCAAGGCACCATCGATAGCGCAGTCGACGCCATGAAGATGGGCGCATACGACTACATTCAGAAGCCAGTCGATCCCACACGGCTGAAAGCTATCCTGCAAAATGCCTCGCGGCAACGCGATACCGAACGCGAGCTCGAGGTGACACGTCGGCAGCTGCGCGATGCTGGAGTTCTCGGACGCCTCGTCGGCAAATCGCGCAAGATGCAGGAGATCTTCGCGCTGCTCGAACGCGTCGCGCCGAGTACTGCTTCAGTGTTGATCACAGGTGAAAGTGGCACCGGCAAAGAGATGGTGGCTCGAACCTTGCATGAGTTGAGTCCGCGCAAGTCGAAACCTTTTGTTGCCATAAATTGTTCGGCGATTCCAGAAACGTTGATCGAAAGCGAAATCTTCGGCCACGAGAAAGGAGCGTTCACCGGAGCGCTCGAACGCCGCGCAGGATGTTTCGAGTTAGCCGAAGAGGGCACGCTTCTGCTCGATGAAATTGGCGAGATGCCGATCGCCACCCAAGCCAAGCTCTTGCGCGTGCTTGAGGATCGCAAGCTGCGCCGCCTCGGCAGCAAGACGGAAACGGAAGTCAATGTGCGCGTTCTCGCTGCGACGAACAAGATTCCCGAAGAGGCGGTGGCCAACGGACAGCTCCGCAATGATCTCTACTATCGATTGAATGTTTTCAACGTTCACATGCCGCCGTTGCGGGAGCACAAGGAAGATTTGCCGGAGCTGACCGAGGCGCTGATCAGTGATCTCAACGAGAAGCACGGACGCGAAATCGCCGGCGCAGACGATGAAGTCATGCGCGCCTTCCAGGCGTACAGCTGGCCTGGTAACGTGCGCGAACTGCGAAATACATTAGAGCGCGCCGTGATTCTCGCAACCGGTAAATTAGTGGAAACACGTCATCTCCCGCCCGGATTCGGTACCGCACAAGTGAAGGCGGCAGAGTTCGATCCCAACGCGATCCATCTTGGAGTAGGCACGACGGTTGAAGAAGCGGAAAAGCAGCTGATTCTGCGCACCCTGGCAAGCACGAACAACAACAAAACGCGCGCGGCAGAGATCCTGGGGATTAGCTTGAAGACTCTGCACAACAAATTAAAGGAGTACGGCTCGAACGGCAGCAACCTGGCCGATGCTGCCAACCAGTAAGTCGCTTCCGCACAGGTGGCGGAGAGAAGCTGAGCATCCATGCGACTCAGAACCAAACTGGTAATTGCGATCACCCTCATGGTGGTGGCCATCGTGGTGACGCTGTCGACCATCTATGTCGCGCAGACCGTGCATCTGGTCGTCGATCACGGCCTGAGCCAATCAAAGCAGGCTGCCGACCAAATCATTCACCTTTCGCGGCTCGCCCTCGAAACTGATATCAACAGCACGCGAATCGATCCAAACAATCCTCAGGAAGTAAACGCTTGGGTGGAGGAGAGTTTGCAGACAGACCCGGGTGTGAACGGCGAAATAGAGTCACTGATCGGCTACTCCCCGATCATCAGTGATGCTTCCGTCGTCGGCCCCGATGGACGCGCGATTGTCCACAGTAATCCCGAAATGGTCGGGAAACTAGTGCCGACGCGTCCAAACTTTCAGGATCTCGCAAACGCCAAGTTCTGGCGCCAGCTCCAGTTGGTCTATGGACCGATCCAGACTTACGTAGTCAAGATTGCACTTGAGCGTGACACTCATCC
>DATEMI010000679.1:0-10351 GCA_035275665.1 Terriglobales bacterium
ACGAAGATCCGAAACGAGTGCAACGTCGGCGCGAACGTTCTTGTTGATCTCTGCCGGATCGATCTCGATGTGAAGCTTCTTCGCTTTAGGAGCGTAGGTCTTCAGCGTGCCGGTAACGCGATCATCGAAGCGCATGCCGAAAGCCAAGAGCAAGTCGGCTTCCTGAATCGCGTGATTCACCCATGCCTCGCCGTGCATGCCCATCATGCCGAGGTTTAACGGATGCGACGCAGGAAAGCCACCGATCCCGAGCAGGGTCATGGCGACCGGCATAGTCGCTCGCTCAGCGAATTCGCGGAGTTCTTCCATTGCATTCGAAAGCAGGACACCGTGACCTGCAAGAATGACTGGTCTTTTTGAGGAATTGATCAGCTCGAGCGCAGCCGCGTATTGCTCCGGACCAGAATGGGACTTCCCTTCCGCTGCCGGCAGCGGCTTGTAACTCGCCATGTCGAACTCGCACGAGTTCTGTTGCGCGTCTTTCGTGATATCGACGAGAACCGGGCCAGGACGGCCGCTGCGAGCAACGTAAAAAGCTTCGCGTATGGTAGGTCCGATGTCTTCGGCGCTCTTTACCAGATAATTGTGCTTGGTGATCGGAAGGGTAATGCCGGTGATGTCGGTTTCCTGAAAAGCGTCCGTACCGAGAAACTTGCTGCCGACCTGGCCGGTGATGCAGACGACGGGGGATGAATCCATTGACGCCGTAGCAATGCCTGTCACCATGTTTGTGGCGCCTGGACCTGAGGTTGCCATTGCCACGCCTACGCGTCCGCTGGCGCGAGCATATCCGTCGGCCATATGTGTCGCGCCTTGCTCATGGCGAACCAGCACATGATGGATCTGCGGATATTGACAGAGTGCGTCGTAGGCCGGAAGGATTGCGCCGCCTGGGTATCCGAAAACGTGCTTTACGTCCTCGGCGATCAGGCACTCCCAAATGATCTGCGCTCCGGTTCTCATTCGCTTGCTCCTTCCTTAGATCGTCACTGCTCCGCGTGCAGCCGATGAAACCTGGCTCGCGTACTTCGCCATTACTCCTGTTGGATATCGCGGCTTTGGAGGTTTCCACGACGTCAATCGCTGTTTCATCTCGGCATCGGAAATCTCGACCCGCAACTCGCGTTTGGCGATATCAAAGACGACCCGGTCACCTTCGCGCACCGCAGCGATCGGCCCACCCGCCATCGCTTCGGGCGCAACGTGTCCCGCCATGAGCCCATGTGTTGCCCCTGAGAACCGGCCGTCCGTCAGCAAGGCGACCGAATCCCCAAGTCCGGCTCCGACGATTGCTGCAGTAACCGCCAGCATCTCCCGCATTCCCGGTCCGCCCTTTGGACCTTCGTAGCGGATGACGACCACATCGCCTGCCTTGATCTTCCCGTTTTGAACCGCAGCAAAGGCTTGCTCTTCGCCGTCGAAAACGCGCGCGGGACCGGCATGGTGCTGAATTTCGTGACCTGCCACTTTTATTACGCATCCTTCAGGCGCGAGATTGCCTTTCAGAATGACCAGTCCACCGGTCGGCTTCAATGGCTGGGCTATAGGCCGGACCACTTCCTGATCGGGAGTTTCGACTGCGCGCTTCGCCTCATCACCAATTGTTTTCCCGCTAACGGTGAGAGCATCGGGTTTCAGAATGCCTGCTTCGAGCAGCCGCTGCGCCACTAGAGGAGTTCCTCCGGCTTCGAACAGATCGGTAGCGACGAATCGCCCACCGGGCTTGAGGTCCGCAATAAGGGGAACGCGCGAGCTGATGCGCTCGAAATCGTCGATCACGAAGGGAACGCCGGCGGTGTGCGCAATCGCGAGTAGATGCAAAACGGCATTCGTCGAACCGCCGGTAGCGGCCACGCTGGCAACGGCATTTTCAAAGGCAGAGCGAGTAAGAATTTGCTTAGGCAAACGCTGCGCCTTCGCCAATTCCATAACGAGCTTTCCCGTCGCTTCGCCTTGACGCAGCTTTCCCGGATGCGTTGCTGGAATTCCGCCGCTTCCCATTTCGGCAATACCGAGGAACTCGCACACCATCGCCATGGTGTTGGCGGTGAACTGTCCGCCGCAGGCCCCAGCCCCGGGACAAGCATGATCTTCGATTTCCTTCAGATCAGAATCCGACATCTTGCCTCGGCTGTGCGCGCCAACTGCCTCGAAGACATCCTGAATGGTGACATTGCGTCCCTGGAACTTTCCCGGCGCAATCGACCCGCCATAGAGAATGACGGAAGGCAAATTCAAACGAGCAACGGCCATTACCGCCCCGGGAATCGTCTTGTCGCAGCCGACGAGCACGACCAATCCATCGAAATGATTTCCACGCGCGACCAATTCCACCGAGTCGGCGATCACCTCGCGGCTGACGAGCGAAGTACGCATCCCTTCCGCTCCCATGGTGATGCCGTCGGAAATGGAAACCGTATTGAACTCCATCGGCGTGCCGCCTGCTTGTCGCACGCCCCGTTTCACCGCCGCCGCAAGCTCGCGAAGATGAAAATTGCATGGACCGATTTCTGTCCAGGTATTGGCAATGCCGATGATTGGCTTGCGCAGGTCTTCGTCGGTGAAGCCCACGGCCTTGAACATGGCGCGCGCCGGTGAACGGCTTGGTCCGTCAGTAATCGCTGCGCTGTTCCGTTTCGGTTCGCTCATCTGAAAGCTCGGTCTCTTCGTGTCCGGAAATGTTTAAGGCCATCATCCGCTTCGATGATGGCCTTGAGTCTCTACTCCTGCCCGTGGCCATCATCCCGTGCATACAGTGCTAAGGACGACTGTAAGCAGGCGAATGCCTACCACGACTCCGGTGACCACCACATCGCCTGTGCGCGAGTTCAATTCTGGGGCTACGTTCACCGGGAATCGCCTCCTGCTTCAATGCCGAAAACTATAAATACACCTTATACAAATGTCAACAGTATAAGGGTTTCGTTATCTGAACCCGCGATTCAGTTTTCTAATGATCGGCATCGGAAGAATCAATTGGATGAATAGCTGCCGAAGCCTGTAAATCTAGTTGGTATCGGGCGCAGTGTCGTGAGGCGCCGATCTTCTACTCAGGCGGATGAATGCAGCAAGGTTTGTATGATCCCCGGTTTGAGCACGACGCCTGCGGCGTAGGCTTTGTAGCCCGCGTCTCCGGCAAGCCCTCACGTGAAATCGTCGAAATGGGTCTTGAGGCCCTCGCGCGTCTTGCCCACCGTGGCGCAGTCGCCGCCGATGGCCGCAGCGGAGATGGCGCCGGCATCACCACTTCTATTCCTCGGAGCTTACTTCAGCGTTCCCTAACCGAAGCTGGCCTGCAGATTTCTGCCGAGACTCCTATTGCAGTGGGCATGGTGTTTTTCGACTCCGAAGAACTGCCTGCTGCTGCCGAACAGTTTCTCGCTGCTATCGAAGCCCAAGACTTAACGTTTCTTTGTTGGCGCGAAGTGCCGGTAAGTCCCGAAGCGCTCGGGCATACTGCTTTAGCTTCGATGCCTGTAATTCGTCAGGCTGTCATTTCTGCCAAATCCGGAATCGATCAGAATCAGCTTGAATCTCGCCTCCATCGCGCTCGCAAACAATTAGAACGTGACGGCTTAAAGAGCTACGTAGCTTCGCTCTCGTCTCGAACTCTCGTCTACAAAGCGCTCTGTGCTGGCGGGCACTTGCGCGAGTTTTACCTCGATCTGCAGAATCCCGAGTTCGAAAGCTCGTTCATTCTCTTTCATCAGCGTTACGCAACGAATACTCATCCTTCCTGGTCGCTAGCGCAGCCGTTTCGCCTGATAGCGCACAACGGCGAGATCAACACCATCGACGCCAACCGCACATGGATGAAAGCGCGCGAGACCGAGCTTCCGTCCGGCTTCCTGCCTCTGCTCCATGAGGGCGCATCAGATTCCTCTCATTTCGACGAAGCTGCCGAAGCGCTTCTCCGCAGCGGACGCGATCTGCTGCACAGCATGGCCATGCTCGTGGTACCCGCGTGGCAGGCACATCCGGCGTTTCAGGAGCTGGCGTGCTTCTACCGCGAACACTCCGCGTTGATGGAACCTTGGGATGGCCCGGCAGCCATGGCCTTCGCCGATGGCCGGTACGTAGGCGCCGCTCTCGACCGCAACGGACTGCGTCCGATGCGCTACAAGATCACCAGCGACGGCCTGGTAATCGCCGGTTCCGAAGTGGGACTCTTCGATCTCGACGACGACCGCGTCGAACTGAAAGGCCGTCTCGGTCCGGGACAGATGCTCGCTGTCGATCTCGAACGCCACCAGGTTCTCGATATAGAGCGCCTGAAGCAGCACCTGCTCCGCGCGACGCCCGAGACACGTTCGCACGTAATCGCGGTCGAAAAGGCTCCGGCGCGAACCTTTGAACCACCGACCGAGCCAACGCACGCGCTATTTGGCTATACGCGTGAAGATCTGAAGCTTGTAATTGCACCCATGGCCCGCGATGGCAAGGAAGCCGTGTGGTCGATGGGCGACGACACTCCCGTTTCTGCACTCGCTCGGGTTCCGCGCTCGCTCTACACCTTCTTCCGCCAGCGCTTCGCGCAGGTGACGAATCCCCCCATCGATCCCCTTCGCGAGGATCTGATGATGTCGTTGCGCACCATCCTCGGGCGCAGACCAACGCTTTGCGGCAATGATTCGAGCACTCCTGCAACCCTTCTCGAACTTAGTTCTCCTGTGATCAGCGAAGAGGAACTCGAAGGTATTCGCTCGCAATCTGTGCTGCAGATCGCGGAAATCGAATGCGTCTGTGCGGAATCAGACGGCCTCGCAGTGAGCGTCGAAACAATTTGCAGCTTGGCCGAATCGGCCGTAAAGAGCGGTGCGGAACTGCTGGTGTTGTCTGATACGACGGCAAACCCGAGCGCACCACCGATTCCGATGGCTATGGTTGTCGGCGCAGTGCACCATCACCTGATCAACATCGGCCTGCGCACCCACTGCGACCTGATCGCGGAATGCGGCGATTGTTGGGATGTCCATCACGCAGCCGTACTCATTGGCTATGGAGCGGGAGCGGTTTGCCCGTGGCTCGCGCTGCGCACCTGCGAGACTCCGCACAAAATGCTTGAGGGCTTCAACAACGGCCTGAAGAAGATCATGTCGAAGCTCGGCATCTCCGATGTGGCCAGCTATCGCGGCGGCCAATTCTTCCAGACCATCGGCTTCGACGAAGAACTCGTCAATCGCTGTTTCGCGGGAACACCGAATCTTCGCGGCAAGGTGGGATTCGCAACAGTTCAGCAGGAACTCGCCCGTCGTGCAGAGCCGCTCGCGGCTGAGGCGAAAGAACTGCTCCAGGACTACGGATACATTCGCTATCGCAAAGCCGATCGCGCCGATCAACACGGATGGGCGCCGCCGGTGGTACGCGCGATGCAAACCGCCGTGGGCGTCGCTCGCAAAGCCGATGCATCTTTGACGGAGAGTGCGTGGAGCGAGTTCGCCCGCCATGCCGACACCCTGAAGCCGCACAACCTTCGCGATCTGCTCGAGTTTGTTCCCGTTCCGGAACGCGTTTCTCTCGACGAAGTCGAGCCTGCAATTGAAATCGCTCGCCGCTTCGTGAGCAGCGCGATGTCACTTGGCTCCATCAGCCCTGAGGCGCATCGCACCTTATCGGAAGCGATGAACCTGCTTGGCGGCAAATCGAATACCGGCGAAGGAGGCGAGGATCCCGAGGTCTATCAAGGTCGTCGCGAAGCCAACAACAAAGTTAAGCAGGTCGCCTCCGGACGCTTCGGCGTCACGACCGAGTATCTGGTCAATGCGGAAGAAATTGAAATCAAGATCGCGCAAGGCTCAAAGCCGGGAGAAGGTGGACAGCTCCCGGCAGCTAAGGTGACCGAGCTGATTGCGCGTCTGCGCCACGCTCAAGTAGGAATGTCGCTGATCAGCCCTCCCCCACATCACGACATCTACAGCATTGAGGACTTGGCGCAGCTCATTCATGACCTCAAGCAGGTCAATCCCACAGCACGGATAGGCGTTAAGCTGGTTTCCGAAGCAGGAATCGGCACAGTTGCTTCGGGTGTGGCCAAAGCCTATGCCGATTACGTAGTCGTATCTGGACATGCGGGCGGCACTGGAGCTTCACCGCTGAGCAGCATCAAACATGCCGGGGCTCCCTGGGAGCTTGGTCTTGCGGAAACGCAGCAGACGCTGATGCGCAATGGCCTTCGCAGCCGGATTCGCGTGCGCGTTGACGGCGGTCTGCGTACCGGACGCGACGTAATAGTCGCTGCTCTGCTCGGCGCCGAACAGTTCGCTTTTGGAACTGCAGCCCTCGTATCCTTGGGCTGCGACATGGCACGGCAATGCCATCTCGATACCTGCCCAGCGGGAATTGCTACACAACGTCCTGAGCTGCGCGCAAAATTCCGCGGCAAACCCGAGCACGTAGTTACGTACTTCCTGCGCATTGCGGAAGACATTCGCACGCTGCTGGCGCAACTAGGCTTGCGTTCAATCAGTGAAGCCGTAGGACGCACCGATCTGCTTCGCCAAATCTCGACCGACGGCGCTCTCGATCTTTCACAGCTTCTCTATCGCAGCGACGGGGACCTGCCACGCTGCATGACTCCCCGCAACGATCGTCCATCCGACCATGATGCCTTTGGCCTCGAGCTCGCAAACGAGATCGTCGGCTTCGTACGGCAGGGCCAGCACTTCGATCGTGAGTTCACGATCCGCAATCAGGACCGCTCGACCGGCGCGAGCATTGCCGGAGAACTCGTCCGCAAGCTCGGAGTTCGCGGTCTGCAGAACAGCGAAGTTCGCCTCGGCTTCCGTGGCTCGGCAGGCCAGTCGTTCGGGGCCTTCTGCGTCGACGGTATGGAGCTGACGCTCGAAGGCGAAGCCAACGACTACGTCGGCAAAGGCCTCTGCGGAGGCGCGCTGATTCTGCGTCCACGTGGGAAAGCGATTGACAGCTCGAACGAGAATGTCATTTTGGGAAATGTCGCCCTCTATGGCGCGACCTCCGGACGCCTGTTTGCCGCAGGACGCGCCGGCGAGCGCTTCGCCGTGCGCAACTCGGGAGCTGTGGCTGTCGTCGAAGGTGTCGGCGATCACGGCTGCGAATACATGACCGGCGGATGCGTCGTCGTACTCGGCGATATTGGCTGCAACTTCGCTGCCGGAATGACCGGCGGCAAGGCTTACGTCTTCGATCCCGCAAACCTCACCGAAACTCGCGTAAATCAAGATTCGGTGGAACTGAGTGTTCCTTCGTCTGAACAGCTACACCAGGTGGAGATGCTGGTACGCGTCCACGCTCTGCTAACCGGCAGCATGTGGGCGCAGCAGCTTCTCGCAAGCTGGCAGGAATGCAGCCGCTTCTTCCGCTCCGTGACTCCGAAGCAGTCCGGCAAGCCAGTGTGGAAGACACAGCCGGCGACGGTATTGCCTGTTCCCGAAATAGCACCGCCTTCATTCCCGCAGGCCTAATTGTATGGGTCCATCCGAGGCGCCGGGTTCACCTCTACTCCTGTCGTAGCGCGACCATTGGATCAACTGCTGCCGCGGTTCGTGCCGGTAAGTAGCTAGCCGCAGCCGCTACCAGCAATAGCACGCTGGCCGCTCCCGCAAAGGCTAGAAAATCCAAGGCCTGCAGGCCGAAAAGCCACGCAGCCAGCAAGCGCGTCGTAGCCAGAGCGAGGATTACACCAGCGCCAACTCCCAGCAGGCTAGTCGTCAATCCTTCCCGAACAATCATCCGCAGCACGGCGCCGATCTGCGCACCTAAGGCCATGCGCACGCCAATTTCGCGCGTCCGCGTCCTCACCGAGTATGTAAGGACGCTGAAGAGCCCGATCGCGCTCAGGCATAACGCAATGACGCCACAACAGGAGATCACCAAGCGCGACAGCATCACCGGCATGTATTGCGTCTCGATCTGCTTGACCATCGACATGTCTTCTCCGACAGGCAGATTTGGATCGAGTTCCTGTACCGCACGTCGCAACGCGGGCAGCGCGGAATCAGGATCGCCTTTTATGCGCACAGCGAGTCGTATGTCGCCCTCCTTCCCGGGATCGCTCTGCCAAAAAGGCAAGAAGACATAAGGAGCAGCCGGAGTCAAAGAGTTTTTCGGCTGGATGTCCCGCGCAACTCCAACAACTTGCACGGGACGATTGTTGATGACGACATTTCTGCCCAAAATGGAACCGTCGGGCCACAGCCGCTGCGCAAGGGTTTCGTTCACGATAGCAACCCGAGCGGAGGTTGGATTGTCCTGTTCGTTGAAGTCCCGGCCCTCGATCAATGGGATTTTGAGCGTGCTGAAAAAGTTCAGACCAATATCGTGGTGGTTTACGTCGAGCGGCTCGGTCGCCCCTCCTGTCCGATTCACGCGCACTGGCCGTCCGCTACTCCATTCCCAAATCAGGCCTTCTCCTCCGCGTACCCAAGTCACGGCCTGGACACCGGGTAGCGAAGCTACGCGCTCAGTCAATCGAGGGAAGAATTCCTCGTTTTGTCGTGGCGTGTAATTCAGCAATTCCGGACGAACTCGCAGAACCGCCACGTGTTCCGGATCAAAGTTCGTTCCGCGAAGCAGCGCCTGGCTGCTCCGAACCAGCAATCCTGCAGAAGCCAACAGAACCAGCGATAGAGCTACCTGTCCTGCAACCAGCAATTGTCGCTGCCAGCCGCTTCTTTGCGAACCCGCTGCCCCAGAGCCCTCTTTGAGCTGAGTTACCAAATCCTGCTTTGATGTCCGAATCGCCGGATAAAGCCCGAAGAGAAGGCTGGTAAGAATCGTCACCCCCAACGAAAACAAGAAAACACGCCTATCGAGACCAAGATCGAAGACGTGGCGGAATCCTTCGCTATCGACGTTGTAAAAACCGGCTAGAGCGTCTCGTGCCAAAATCGAGAGGACTAGTCCAATCAGGCAACTGAGAAACGCGAGCAGCACACTCTCTGTCATAAGCTGCCGGGCGATGCGAAACCGACTCGCACCGATCGACAGTCGCACAGCGATTTCTCTACTGCGCGAAACGCTGCGCGCCAGGAACAGTCCCGCGAGATTAGCGCATGAGACAACAAGGAGCAGCGCTGCAACGGACATGAGCAACCGCATTTGCAGCGAGAAATCTGCTCTATAGTCGGGGTCGACACCCGCGGCAGGAAACGTCACAATCTCGCGCCGACCAGCACTCGCCGGCCAGTCACTCGCCGACCAGACTACGATTCGGCTCAGTTCATCTTCGGCGTCTCGCCGCTTTCGTCCTGGAGCGAGGCGTCCCACGAGATCATCGACCACTGAACAGTCAAACTCGTGCGGACAATTGCCGAAAAATGCGGCGGTATGCAACATCATCAGCGGCATCCACAATCCCTGCGGATCACCGGCATGGATTCCGCTGAACTGAGGAGCAGCGACTCCTACGATCTGAAAACGGACCCGATTGACAGTGATCGTACGGTTAACGACTCCAGGGTCGCCATGAAAGTGCTGCTTCCACAGTTCCGCGCTGATGACCGCTACAGGGTTGCGATCGGGCACCGCGTCTTCTTCAGGCAGAAAAAATCTTCCGATCAGCGGCCGCACGGCGAGCGTTGAGAAATAGTTGGACGAAACAAAGTCTGCGCGCATCTCCGCTGCTTCGTCTCCAAATACGGTGTGGATCTGCGCGATTTGGGTTTCGGCGGCAAGGGACTGGAACGAAGAATTGTGCTCACGCAGCGAGACGTATTCCGGATACGAGAAACCTGCGCCGTGTCCTCCGTGGGGTCCCCTGGCGAAGACCTTCACCAGAGCATCGGGCTGGCTCACCGCGGCGGGCTTGAAGAACACCGCATTCACAAGACTGAATATTGCGGTGCTGGCCGCTATGCCAACGCCGAGAATGAGGACCATCACCAGCGTCGTACCGGGAGCCTTGGCTAAGATCCGTGTTCCGTAGCGGAGGTCCTGCAGGATGTTCATCCCTTTTGCTCCTCCCTGGAAAAGAAGCTAAGTGCAGGTGCGTATCCTGCCTACAAACACCTTAAGTGATTGAAATGACAGTCACAGGACGGCTTAACTGATCAGGATTCGCTGGAAACGCGTTCACTACCGAAACTGAGTGTTCCGGAAACGCACACACGTCCGGATGAATGGCGAACCTAGCCGATGGTCAGGAATTCTAGAAGATCGCTCATCAATGGTGGACCCGAAGCTTTCATGTTCAGCCGATCACTGGAACTGTTCTCGTCACATGCCGCGATCCGCTGAAGCCGTAATACGCGATGTAGATGTAGCAGATCAGGGGCAGAATGAACGCATGGTGAATCCCAACGTGGTCCGCCAGGATTCCCTGCAATTCAGGTATCACTGCTCCGCCGACGATCGCTGCAATCAGCAGCGCGGA
>DATEMI010000680.1:0-4654 GCA_035275665.1 Terriglobales bacterium
ACATTCATCACTGAATGGACAGCACCGGCTTTCGGATCGACTGCCCCATAGACCAGCCGCTTCAGACGCGCGTGTACCATCGCGCCCGCACACATCGCGCAGGGTTCGATGATCACATACATCTCGCATCCCTCAAGACGATAGTTCCCGAGTTTTGTTCCGGCCGCTCGCAATGCCACAATCTCGGCGTGCGCTGAAGGATCGCTGTCGCGCAGATTTCTGTTCTGCCCGATTGCGATCAACTCTCCTGCTTTCACGATCACGCATCCGACAGGAACTTCTCCGGCAGTTTGCGCAGCAGCAGCTTCGGCCAGAGCACGTTCCATCCAGATTTCGTCCTGAGACATGGCATTGATTGTAGAAGGGGATTAAGCGATAGGCAGTAGGCAATCAGCGCGGGAAGTCAGCCCGCTCCGAATGTGTGCTGCCTGCCTTCTCCTAATGTCTGGTGCTTATTGCCTATTACTGCCTTTCTGCAACTCCGCTTTATTCAGCGAAGTGGCAAACCCGCTGCTGTTAACTCTTCTCTAACTGCCGAAGTGGATGAGTTTCACATGTGTATACGTGTGCAACTCGTAAACATCAAGGATTCCCCGGCTTGGAACCGCCGGGCAGGAGGAAGAGGAACAGCCCATGAACAAGTTTCTTTACACATGCTCAGCACTGCTGCTGTCGGCCGGATTAGCCGTGGCCCAGACATCCAGCACAACCACAGATCCAAACAGCCAGAACAATCAGACGCCCAGCGCGACTGCTCCCGCGAGCAGCTCAAGCCAGTCGTCCACAGCTCCGGCTTCGAGCAGCAGCTCTGATATGAATCAGACTGCGGCTCCGGCGAGCTCCAGCCAGTCCACCGCGCCAGCCGATAACACGGCGCCTAGCGCGACCAATGGCCAGACCTCGACGACCCCGGCCACGACCGACCAAACCTCGAGCCAGGCGAACCCGACTGCGGCTCCGTCCAGCACGACCGGCCAGAACGCAGCAACGGCTCCTGGCGCCGCTGCGAGCTCCAGCTCGACGACGGCAGCTCCCAGCTCGAACTCGAGTGCGACCTCTGGTGACATTAACAACCAGAGCTCGACGGCTCCGGCTTCCAGCTCGGCTTCGTCTTCGTCCAATGCGACCAGCACGACCGATCAGAACGCTCAGAGCGGTGCCGCTGCGACAACTCCGGCTCCGACGACCGATCAGAATGCGCAGAGCGCAACCAGCAGCAGCACGGGAAGCAAGGCTGCTGATCAGGGCGCAGCCAGCGCAGATCAGAACGCCGCGAACGCCAACAACGCAAATGCTGCCAATCAGGGACAGGGCAACGCGAATGGACTGCCACAAACGGCTTCCATTCTGCCGCTGCTCAGCCTGCTTGGTTTAGGCTCATTCTTCACCGGCCTGATCGCCCGCTTCCGCAAGTAAGCTGACGAGCAGTACGCAGAAACCAAACGCCCGGAACGCGAGTTCCGGGCGTTGTTTTTTGATCGGGTGATCGGGCCATCGGGTGATCGGGTGAAGTAACAACAAAACGCAAACACCCCGGATTACGCGGAAATCCAAATCGAAGAGATCCATCGCCGATGCTCCGATTCTTCGGCGTGATCCGTGTCCATAGGCGGGATTGACGTTGTGTGCTTCACTTCGCCCGATGACCCGATCACCCGATGACCCGATATACTTTTCAAGTGTCATTCGAAGAAAGCACATACCAGCTTCGTCGCGACAAGCTGAAGCAGATTGAGGCTCTCGGGCAAGAGAGCTATCCGCACAAATTCGCTTTCACTCACACAATCCCCGAGATCCTGGACAAGTATTCAGGATCGAGCGGTGAGGAACTCGAACGCGAGCGCGTGAATGTGAGCGTCGCGGGACGACTGATGTCCATTCGCGGCCAAGGCAAAGCTGGATTTGCTCATCTGCAGCAGCTTGGGAAGCGTCTGCAGATTTACGTGAAGCTCGATTTCGTCGGCGAGAAGGGATTTCAGCTTTACAAGCTGCTCGATCTCGGTGACTTCATCGGGGTTCGCGGTTATTTGTTTCGCACTCGTACAGGTGAGCTCTCGGTTCACGTCGAACAGATCACGTTTCTGTCGAAGGATCTGTTGCCACTTCCCGAGAAGTATCACGGTTTGTCCGATGTTGAGCTGCGTTATCGCCAGCGGTACGTCGATCTCACGATGAATCCAGAAGTTCGCGATGTGTTCGTGGCGCGCAGCAAGGTGGTGAAGGCGATCCGTTCGTTTCTCGACGCCCGCGGATTTACCGAGGTCGAGACGCCGATGATGCAGCCTATCGCAGGCGGTGCGGCAGCGCGTCCGTTCATCACGCACCACAACACGCTCGACATCGACCTTTATCTGCGCATCGCTCCAGAGCTTTATCTGAAGCGGCTGGTTGTCGGCGGGCTCGACCGTGTCTATGAGATCAATCGCAATTTCCGCAATGAAGGAATCTCCACACAGCACAATCCTGAGTTCACGATGCTTGAGTTCTATCAAGCATATGCCGACTACCACGACCTCATGTCGCTTACCGAAGAGATGCTCGCCCAGGTTGCGCGCGATGTGAACGGGAATACCGTGGTGAGCTATCAGGGCCGCGAGATCGATTTTGGGAATTGGCAACGATTATCGATGCGCGAAGCGATCATCAAGTACTGGCCGGAGACCTCTGCGCCGGCTCCGCAGATGAGCGATTTTGCCCATGCTGCTTCCGTTCGAAAATTGGTTGAGCGTCTAAACGCGACTCACACGCCGCACATGCCGTACGATCCGGCCGAACCCGCAGGCAAGAGCATCGCAAACATGTTCGAGATAGTCGCTGAAGAGCACCTTTGGCAGCCGACGATTCTGTACGACTTCCCGGTCGCAATCTCTCCGCTATCAAAGAACAAGAAAGACGATCCGGATTGGGTGGAGCGCTTCGAAATCTTCATCGGCGGCCTGGAACTCGGAAATGCTTTCAGCGAGCTGAATGATCCTGAAGAACAACGTCGACGTTTCGAGCAGCAGCTTTCGGAACGCGAGCGCGGCGACGAAGAAGCACATGCGATGGACGAAGACTACATCCGCGCGCTTTCTTATGGCATGCCTCCGGCTGGAGGAGAAGGAATCGGCATAGATCGGTTAACGATGCTGCTTACCGATTCAAAGTCGATCCGTGACGTGATTCTGTTTCCGCTGTTGCGTCCTCAGAAGCAGGAAGAGATTGCCGAAGAAGCGACCGGCACGGGCGCATAAACGTGGGCTTCGAACTCGATTCGGAAACGCGTCGACGCCTCGGCTATAACCTCATCAATCATATCGACCGCTACTTCGAGACGCTGCACACCCGGCCGGTGCAGCTGCCGGAGGAGGAGCGCAGTTTCGAGGAGCTGCACAATTCCCTTCCCGAAATGGGCTCCGACGCCGTATGCGTGCTCGACGACATCTGCCGTGAGCTGATCAACAAGGGCTTCCATGTTCCTAGCGCGAACTACTTTGGCCTGATGAATCCCACTCCGGCATACATCGGAGTACTTGCCGAAGCGCTCGTTGCCGCTTTGAATCCGCAATTGGCCACGCTGGCGCGTTCACAGCTCGCATCGAAGATCGAGCTTGAGACAGTCCGCTGGATCGGCGAGCGGGTCGGCTGGAGTGGCCCATTCGGCGGTACATTCACTAGCGGCGGAAATGAAGCCAACTTTTCTGCGCTGGCGCTGGCGCTCGCGTCGAAATTTCCGGAGGTGATGAATGAAGGCGTGCGATCACTCCAAGGTGCGCCTCTAGCGTACGCCTCCTCGGAAGCTCATCATTCACTCGATAAATCTGCAGGCCTGCTCGGCCTTGGCCGCAAGGCGGTCCGCCGAATTGCCGTAACGGAACGAGTGCAAATTGATGTCGATGAGCTCGACCGCGAGATTCAAGAGGACGAGAACAGGGGAGATTTGCCATTTTGCGTGGTAGCCACGGCGGGAACTACGAACTCCGGTGCCATTGATGACCTGGTCGCGGTTGCCAAGATTTGTCGCAAGCACAACGTCTGGATGCATGTTGACGGCGCTTACGGCGCAGCGGCAATTTTCAGTAATCGCCATCGCGATCTGGTGCGCGGGGTCGAATTCGCCGACTCTGTAACGGTGGATCCTCACAAATGGCTGGCGATGCCATTTGCGGCCGGAGTTGTGCTGACTTGCCATCCTGAAAGTTTGAAAACGGCATTCGCGGTAACGACTCCGTACATGCCGAAAGCTGCGGTCCAGCTCCCCCCTGATAACTTCGCAGTCAGCACACAGTGGACGCGTCGCATGAATTCCCTGAAACTTTGGCTTACGCTTCGCATCCACGGACGCGAAGCCTATGAGCAGCACATCGACCGGCAAATACAGCTTGCTCGGTGGTTCACGGAGCAGATCCGCCGCACTGCGAACTTCGAGCTCGTATCCGAACCGATGCTGCCGATCTTCAATTTTCGCCTCAGGAAGTTTTCAGGAGACCAGACAGAGCGATTGGAGCGGATCGTCAACGAGGTGACTCAGGACGGTAAGCAGTGGATCTCGACCACGCGCGTAAATGGCAAAACCGTAATCCGAGTGATGATCATCAGCTATCTCACTCAGCAGGCTCATTTACAAGCACTCCTCAATCGGTTGGATTGGGCAGCGCGACGATAAACATCCCCA
>DATEMI010000681.1:0-7053 GCA_035275665.1 Terriglobales bacterium
GGGCCTGCTCGAATGATCGGGACGAAGATGTGCGAGTGCGGACGGCGACCGATCCCCACTCTCCGCCGAAGTACAGGATCAACGGCGTGGTGGTGAACATGCCCGAGTTCTCGAAATCATTCTCGTGCAAAGCAGGTCAGCCCATGACAAAGCCCGCAGAGCAAGTGTGCAAGGTGTGGTGAGTGCTAACTTGGCCGAAACAGCCACAGGGATTGCTATGACAGCCCCGTGCTGGGCTGCTAAGATGTTCTGCGAGGTTCTGCCGGGCGGGAGTAGTTCAGCGGTAGAACGTCGGCTTCCCAAGCCGGATGTCGCGGGTTCGATCCCCGTCTCCCGCTCCAATTTCTGTTCCTCTGTTCCCCTGAGTTGCACGTTTGTCGCGCAGTGGCGAGTGCAACGTTTACGCGGTTAATCGAATCCATTCGGTTAAAGCCTCAATCAAGCTCAGTGCAGCGCCGACCACCAGACTGTCGTCTCAAGCAGCTCAGCCTCCGCGGATTCTTCCGTTGCGATAAACTTGCGCATTACCGAGTTGTGATCGAGCTGTCGAATAAGCACCAGATTCGAATGGACTTGTGCTCCGAACACATGCGCTGCGCCTTACGCATTGCGGAAATCGAAGCTGCACGCACTTTTCCCGGCGAAGACGCGAAAGCCACTCTCATGCGATTTCATCATCTGACGCTCTCGGCAAGCGCGAAAGCAAGCTGAGCAGAGCTGCCGAATTCCAGAGATATAATCTCCCTATCTTGAGTCGTACCCGCATTTTCGTGTGCCTGGCCGTGTGCTGTGCCATTTCGGGACTTCAAAACATCACGGCGCAGCAGTCTTCGGCAACAAGGGGCCCTGCATCAGAAACGTCACAGCCAAGCAACAAGGTTGTGCTGGTACTTCCCTTTCACAACGACTCGAAAGCTCCCGGATTGGAGTGGGTTGGAGAGGCGTTCGCAGAAGTGCTGGGCCAGCGAATGCAGTCGGAAAACACTTACGTAATCAGCCGCGAGGATCGTCTGAACGCGTTTGATCGAGTAGGCGTTCCTTCGAACGCGCAGCTCTCGCGCGCTACTCTGCTGCTGATCGCGCAACAGATGGACGTGGATTACGTCGTTTTCGGCAACTACAACTACGACGGCAAGACCTTCACGGCAAAGACGCAGCTCCTCGATATGCGCCGCCTCCATCTTTCTCCTGCGGTTACCGAATCGGGATCTCTGCTGCAACTGACGGACATTCAGGCCGGCACGAGTTGGGATTTGATGCACCAGATTCGCCCTGACCTCGCGGCAACCAGGCAGGACTTCATCGCCGAAACCAAGGACATTCGCCTGGATGCGCTGGAAAATTACGTTCGCGGCGTGATTGCGACGGATGCGGCCGAGAAGATTCGCCGTTTCAAGGAATCTGTGCGGCTGAACCCAAATTATTCAGTCGCAATGCTCCAGCTCGGAAAAACCTACTTCGAGCAGCACGACTATGCGTCGGCCATTTCGTGGTTCAGCAAGATTCCTGTTTCCGATAAGCACGCAGCAGAAGCGAATTTCTTTCTTGGTCTTTCTGCGTATTATTCCGGCAACCTGGACCGCGCGGCGGAAGCTTTCAACTTCGTCGCTTCGCGTCTGCCGCTGACGGAGGTTTACAACAATCTCGGAGTCGTCGAAGCCCGGCGGCGAAAGCCGAACTCAGTGGACTATCTGGAACGTGCAGTGCAAGCGGATCCTACCAATCCCGACTATCACTTCAACCTGGCTCTCTCGCTCGCGCGGATAAAAGACACAGCGGGAGCTACCAAGCAGCTCAAGGAAACTCTTGCGCTACGGCCCTCAGATGTAGAAGCCAAGGCTTACCTCGACACCATTTCGGGATTATCTTCTGGAGTACATCCGCCCTTGGAACGCATTAAGCGCAATTACGATGAGGCTTCGTTCCGCCAGCTTGCGTTCGCTATCGAGAATGCGGAAGAAGCCCAGATGGCGCACTCCGATCCAAAGAAGCATGCGGCGATGCACGTGGACGAGGGTAAGGAGCAGTTGCAGCAGGGATTTTACGAAGAGGCTCGCGACGACTTCCGCAAAGCGCTAGCTCTCGATCCGGAGAATGCTGAAGCGCACGTCGGGCTAGCCAACGCGCAGATTGCGTTGAACGATCTCACGGGCGCACGCAGCGAACTCGACTCAACCCTGCGAACTCAACCGACGCCGGATGCGTATGTGACCTTGGGGGAGCTAAACCTGAAAGAGAATAAGCTGGACGCCGCAAATCAGGCTGTCGCCGAGGCGCTCCGGATGGAACCGCACAATACTTCCGCTCTGCAGCTCAAGCAACAGCTCGAATCGAAACTGAGCAGTGTGACGCCGCAAAATCAATGAAGGTCAGAATCCCAATTCGATTTGCAGTGATGCTACTGGCAGCGGTTGCCTTGGCGGGAACGGCTAGCGCAGATGTGCTCCGCGTGGTTGTCGATGGCACCATCAATCCAATATCGGACGAGTACATCGAACGCGCGATCGAGCAAGCGGGCAAGCAGCATGCCCAAGCTGTGCTCATCGAGATTCGCACACCCGGCGGATTGGTGGATTCCACGCGAAACATCATCAGCAAGATTCTGGCCTCTGCTGTGCCGGTCATCGTGTATGTCTATCCGACGGGAAGCCGCTCAGCTTCGGCCGGCTTCTATATCCTCGAATCCGCCGACGTTGCCGGGATGGCGCCGGGGACGAACACCGGCGCAGCTCATCCTGTGCTAATGGGCACTACCATGGATCCGATCATGAAGGAAAAAGTCGAGAACGACTCGGCGGCCTTCATGCGCTCGTTTGTCGCCAAGCGCGGACGGAACGTCGAAGTTGCTGAGAGTGCCGTGCGACAGTCGAAGTCATTCACTGATCAGGAAGCCTTGCAGCAGCATTTGATTGACTACATCGCAAAAGACCCGACCGATCTCTTTAAGCAAATGGACAGCAAGGCCGTCACCCGCTTCGACGGTCAGAAAGTCACGCTGCATCTTGCAGGCGCGAACGTCGATGACTACGGACTCACGCTGAAGGAGGAAATACTTGGATTCCTCATCGATCCCAACACCGCGTTTCTGGTTCTGATTGTCGGAGCCCTCGCGATCTATTTCGAGTTCAACCACCCTGGAGCAGTGATTCCCGGAGTGATCGGGATTATCTTCGTCGTACTGGCGGTTTTTGCGTTGAATTTACTGCCGCTGCGTTTTGCAGGCGTGGCCTTGATCATCACAGCCTTTGTCCTGTTTGCTCTGGAAGCAAAATTTGGAACCCATGGGGCGCTGGGACTTGGCGGCACTGCCGTCCTGATTCTCGGAGCGCTGCTGCTAGTCGATGGACCGATCCCGCAGATGCGGATTCGGCTACTCACTGCAGTCGCGGTAAGCGTACCTTTTGGGTTAATAACCATGTTCCTCGTCGACATTGCCGTGCGGGCCCGGCGAAACAAGGTAGTGACCGGAGAGCGGGGCCTGATCGGCGAAGTTGGCGTTGCTCAGACGCTGCTCCGGCCCGATGGGAAGGTGTTCGTTCACGGCGAAATCTGGAATGCTCGCTCCCCGGTGGAGATCAATCCAGGAAGTTCAGTTCGCGTCACCGCCGTCCACGACCTTACTCTGACGGTCGAGCCTGCCACGGCGGGTGTACCTGTTGGTTCCACTTCCATCAACACACTCTCGTAACTTCACCTCAGGCATATGCTTGAGCTAAGTAGCTGAAGTTCTGGGGTAAAATCCGCTCCAGTTGCCCGGCGAACATCTTTCCGCAAGACGAGGATTTGAAATTGGACTACGTAATCTATGCCATCGTAATCATCGTTGGGCTCTACCTTATTAGTTCCATCAAGATTCTCGCCGAGTATGAACGCGGCGTGATTTTTCGGCTCGGCAGATTGCTGGCAAGCGCCAAAGGTCCCGGGGTGATTCTGGTCTTCGGTCCGATCGATCGCATGGTGCGGGTCTCGCTGCGCCAGGAGGCGCTCGAAGTTCCTCCGCAGGACATCATCACGCGCGACAACGTGACCCTGAAAGTAAACGCCGTCATCTTTCTGCGCGTGATCGATCCGAATAAGGCGGTCGTAGAAGTTTCGAATTACGTTTACCAGACTTCGCAGTTTGCGCAGACAACGTTGCGCTCTGTCCTCGGCGAAGTCGAACTTGACGAATTGCTCTCCCACCGCGAGAAGTTGAACCTGCGAATCCAGACGATTCTGGACCAGCACACCGCGCCATGGGGCGTGAAGGTCGTCAACGTCGAGGTAAAGCAAGTCGACCTTCCAGAGAGCATGCTGCGCGCAATGGCAAAGCAGGCGGAAGCGGAACGCGAGAAGCGCTCGAAGATTATTCACGCCGAAGGCGAATTTTCAGCTGCGCAGCGACTTGCCGATGCAGCGCAGGTTTTGGCGACACAACCCATCACGATCCAGCTTCGGTATCTGCAGACGTTGACCGAGATCGGCGTCGAAAAGAACACGACGATTGTCTTTCCGCTGCCGCTCGAGTTCATGACCAGCTTCAACAAGATTTTGGAAATACATTCGCAGGCGAACAAAACGGCGTAGACATATGGCAACAACAATGCTTTCGCAACAGGTTGAGCAGGAGAAAGACACCGAGATCGTATTGGGCACGGGCAAACTGCTGGCCATCTTCTTTGGGCTCGTGATTCTTTGTGGAACGTTCTTTGGACTTGGTTATTCCGTGGGCCACAGCGCGAGTCCGATGGCGATCCAAACCGGGCAATCGGGCAAAACCAGCGCTTCGAGTGGTGCAAAGCCATTGGCCGGTGTCACCGTTTCTACTCCCGCTGCGGCGCAAGAGGCGCCGCCTTTTCCAGCAAGCGATCCGAATAGCGCTGCGAACGCGCAAGTCGATCAGGCTCCACCCTCAAATCAGAGCACAGTGAGCACTGATTCGGCCCCGGCTCCTTCTCCAACTCTTACCCCGGTTGCGGCTACGCAAACCAATCCAGGCAATCCTTCGGCTGACGCCGCGACTCCCGCCTCGGGCGCTATTACCGTGCAGGTCGCTGCTGTAACCAAGCAGGAAGACGCACAGGCTCTTCTCTCGGCCCTGCAGAAGAAGAACTACCCGGTGTTCATCTCCTCAAATACCGGGAGCGACAATCTCTACCATGTGCAGGTCGGCCCATTTGCCGAGCTGAAAGACGCTGAAGCCATGAAGAGCAAGCTGGCCGGCGATGGGTACAACGCGATCGTCAAGAAATAGCCGACAAATTTAGCTTTGTAAGAAGGGACCTTATGGCGACTACGCCAACTACTACATCTGTCACTCCGCAGGGCGCAGCCGCTAAACCGGCGCAGCCGGCCATTTCGACGCCGGCGCTGATCTCGGCGATGGTGAAGTTTAACCCGCGCGTAAGCGATCTGATCATCTCGCCCTTCCGTCCGCCGCAGGTAGAACTGAGCGGCCAACTCGTGGTGGTTCCGGGACTGCCGGTCCTCACTGCGCAGGACACAGCGCGCGTAGCTGCCGATCTAATTGGAACGAACAAGCGGGCAGCCGAGACTCTAAAGAGCGATGGCGCATGCGACGCCTCCTACAGCATTCCCGATTTGGCACGCTTCCGCATCAATGTGTTTCGCCAGCGAGGCACATACGCGATTGTGATGCGTATCATTCCGATGGGTATTCCGTCGTTTGACGATCTGAAGCTTCCGCCGCAGCTCAAAGAAGTCTGCAATCTCAAGAACGGGATCGTGCTGGTCACGGGACCGACTGGTTCAGGTAAGTCGTCGACCCTCGCCGCCATCATTCGCCTAATTAACGAAACGAAGGCATATCACATCGTCACCATCGAAGATCCAATCGAGTTCATGCATCCTCACGGCAAATCGACGATTCACCAGCGCGAGTTGCATAGCGACACACCGACTTTTGCCCTCGCCCTCCGTGCCGCCCTGCGTCAGGCTCCGAAAGTGATCTTGGTTGGCGAGATGCGCGATCGCGAGACGATTGAAATCGCAATGACGGCTTCAGAAACCGGCCACCTGGTCTTCTCGACTCTGCACACGATCGATGCGGCAAAGACGGTAGAACGCATTATCGGTGAATTCCCAATTGCGGAACAGACTGCGATCCGCAATCGCCTTTCGCAATCGTTTCGTTACATCGTGTCGCAGCGCCTGCTGCCGAGAAAAGATGGCCAAGGACGCGTGGCGGCGATTGAGATTCTGAAATCCACCATGCGGACGCGCGACTATGTCCAGAATGGAGAGAAAGAAGGACAGTCGCTCCTCGACGCGATGAGGGACGGCGAGTTGGAAGGCATGCAGTACTTCGATGGCGTTCTTGAAGGCATGACGCGCGAGGGCATCATCACAAAAGCAACTGCTCTCGGCTACGCAACCAATGCGGGCAACCTGAATTTATCGCTCGCGGATTTCGACGAAAAAGAAGCCTGACCGCACTGTCAGTACCGTCCGCGGTGGCGGATGGGTGGCTCACGCACAGCCCGCACTCGCTACCACGAGCTGTGCTGACTGATGCACATTAAACGAAGTTAAGTCTCCAGTCAGTAACAACATCTAGGCTGCGTCTTCTGCAGCGTAATTGAAGAGTCCCTCGGGAACCTGGGAAGGCGGATTGTTTAGCTCCCATTCAACTGTGTTACGGACAGCTTCAGTTCTAGTAATCCGTTCCTGGTAGCGAAGCTCCTGGCGAAGGCGTTTCGAACTCGCTACCCAATGTTGCTTCAGATTTCCAGGATTGCGCAGGTGGGCTGGAGTCCGCTCCGTTGGCAGCACTACAAATTCACCCTGCCAATCCATTTCTTTCGCGATCAACTTGGCCCACTCAAGCTCCGTTAACGTTTCCTCTTCTGCGACGTTGTAAATGCGCCCGCTTGGCGTGTCCGATGTGGCCGCGAGGACAATCACGTCGGCAACATTTTCTACATATCCCTTTGACGCTCGCCAGCGCGCAGCATCTTCTTCGAAAAGAATTCTCTTTCGTCCGTCTTGTATGCGTTTGATTACCGGATAGAGCCGATGAAAACGAAGATGATCCCCCGGTCCGTAAATCATCGG
>DATEMI010000682.1:0-2719 GCA_035275665.1 Terriglobales bacterium
AGGGCTTGAAAGTGCTCGGGAAGGTGCGGGCGCGTCTTGTTCACGGTCGTTTCGTCCAGGAATTGGCTCCAGGCCTTGTGCGTGAACAATGTGAAAGTCCCCAATTTGCCCCCGCCCTCGAGATGCGCGAGGATTTCGCTGGCGATGTGTTCCTGTTCTTTGACCGCAGACTTTTCAGAAGCTTCGGGGCCGTACTTAACGAACGATTCTTTGGCATTTGCGGCTTCGCGATGAACCAGGCGCACGAAGCTAATCAGTTGGTCCCAGGGCTGCCGGTGCACGTCGCCGTACCTGCCCGCGTAAACGGCAGCGAGTTTCCATTTGTCTTTCCCGGAAAGAGGCTCGACGGCCTGAACCAGAGCCGCGGCCAATCTTTCTATTTCTTCGGTCGAACTCTGCGCGGCCCCGGAGTCCCACAAGTCGGAGCGCAAGTCGAGGTCTTCCATCCCCAGCTGATTCCGCTCGCCGATACTCGCTTCAAAGTCTTCCGCTCTCGCGAGATCGTGAAGCTCTGGAAGATGACCTGAGAGCTCGTTCTCGTCCTCGCGAGAAATCGAGACACCCGTACGATAGAGGTCAGCCAGCTCACCTGGAGAAAGGGGCAGCGGAGCCACCGCGGCCACAGGGCCGGGAATCCAGCCGTGTGTTTCCTTGTCCTGCATCACTCGTCGAGCAGCATCGGCGGGCGCCCAAGACTTTCCGCCTATCGCAATATCCCGATATTCGTCCGCGCGAGCCTCGGTCAGCTGATTTCGGATTTCTTCAAGCTTTTTCAGCAGGTCTAGGCGCTCGGACTCCAATTTCTTCCCCTGCATTTCGAGCGAGCCAACGTCGGCTCGTGACAATCTTTCCGCGATCGACCCTACGGCGCTCTCGAGCTGTTTGCGGCTGTCCAGGTCGCTTTCGAGGACGCTGACACACAAAGGACGCAACTCCGGAACGATGTGATGGCGCACCATGCGCAGCGCCTTTGTCGTGTGGCTGGTCACCAAAACGCTCTTGCCTTGGGCGAGCAAGTGGCCAACAAGATTGCCGATCGTGTGAGTTTTTCCAGTGCCGGGAGGGCCCTGCACCAAAACGCCACCATGCTGCTCAAGTTGCTGGGCAATTCGGATCTGCTCCGGATTGGCAGGTTTACTCAGCAACACTTCGCTATCCGATGGCACAGAGCCAGCCATGGCCGGATTCATAACTCCTGCTTCAGGAAGCGACGACTCCTCTCCGACGATGTTCAGGAGGGACCAGGGCAAATCTTCGCGCGTGCGGAGGTCCGCAAGGATGCCTTCGATCGCGGCGGCGAATCCAAGTGTGCGCGCTCGCAGGAAGAGGATTGGGTCGCGTCCAATGCATGGATCGTCCACCTCGGCATCCGGCGCGCGCTCTTCGAAAAACTCTCCACGCGGGGATAGCTGTACGACGAGCCGCTTCAGAAAGCCGGAGGTGGAACCATTGAGAAGTGGATGAAAGCCCCCAACCTCCAATTCTTCGCGGCATCGCCCGATAGCTCGCCCATCCACGTCGCTCATCGATTGGAATAAAGCCGAGTAGAGTTCAACCGGATGGTCTGATTCCGAAAGCGTGAATTCAGGTACGGAAGCGTCGAACTGCACTTGAAGGCGCTGGAGGAGAATCGGATGATAGATGCCGCCGTCCGCGCGGCGCCAGCTCAAGATACCATCTCCCAGAACAAGCTCCACGCGCTCCGCCTCGCGATCGATGCGGCCGTAGAGTGCGTACAATGATTCGAAGATTTTCATCGCCGCGCGAGCGGGCTTTTCCGTTCTGACCCACTCATCACGCATGAGTTTCCAACGATCCATGCTCGCGACCCTGGTTGGATCGTCTGTGAACTGCACCACGCTAGGCGCTGCGCTGATCTCGGATTCCTCCAGTGCCTGCTTGACAACGACAGCACTCGAAGGATCGTCCCATCCGTCCTCAAGCCATCCAGAAATCTCTTCGAGCGGCTCGGGCGGGCGAGTCAACCTTGGGCGCTGTACCTTCAGAACATAGTTCGCGCCACCGTATTCCGTGGCCTGACCATTCCCGTCCTTAGTTTTTACGGACTTTGCGCCACCTCGTTGAATGGAGGGGTGCTCCGGGAGATCGTGCAACCAGAAACTCCAGGGCTGTTCGCGAACCTGGCGTTTCGCAGGATTGCGGTGCTGGTTCAGTGCTTCCAGATAGCGGAACACGCGTGTGAGCTTGTCCCGGGCGATGCGGAGCTTTTCGGCATCCATGGTTTGCTGCCTTTCAGAGACACGTGTGGGTCCTGAGGGTGGGCAGCGAGACTTCAGAATATCAGTGCAGCGTGAGTAGGCTCAATGGTACGTCGATAGTACTCGCGTGTGATCGCTCAGCAGTTTCCAAATACCTGTGTATTCACAAAGATAGCGTCGGCCGAACAATCTACGATTCCAGAGCATTCGTTTGTCCCTGTTGACATCCTATTGCAATACTTTTGCCGCCAATAACGTCTTACAATAAGTCCGCAATAAATGACCCGGGAGCCTCCATGTCCACCCATGTGCGCTCATTCATTTCCTTTCTACTCGTAACATTCCTGACGGTCCCGCCTACCTTCGGTTTCGCCTCTCCACTCTCCGACGAAGCCGTCCGCGAAGCCTATTTCATAGGCCAGCGTCACGACGGCTCTTTCGCGCATCTTCTCCTCGATAAGTATTCCAAGCACCTCCCGCATCCCAAATCCGGTCCTTAC
>DATEMI010000683.1:0-2692 GCA_035275665.1 Terriglobales bacterium
GAATTCATTCTCCATCTTGCGTCGCTCTTGGTTTTGAGACGCGGTGCGCAGGCGAGCAATCTCCTGCGCGAGGTTGGCTCGAAGACCCGCAAAATCGGGCCGCGATGGCAACGCGGCTTCAGGTTGTTTCGCGTTTTGGCCTCGTGTTTTCCGGAGAAGATAGCGACGGCGCAGCTTCGCCGAGACGAGAAACGCCTTCAGAGTGTGACCATCCGAAGTACCGTGAAGTGCGGCTTCGCGCAGCAGAGCACCCGATAAACGGAGCTTGAGGGTCTCCAGTTGACGCTCGCGGGCTTGCCGCTGGTTGCGAGCGTTGTCGGCAAGCTGCTGAACATCGTCCCGAACGAACTTTTCGAAGTTCTTCAGGCGTTCCGCCGATGATTCCCTAAGAGGCTGCTGGCAAAGGAGACAGACGGCGCCTGCGCGCGTGACAGGAAAGGCCTCACCTGGATACGCATGCGTCTGGGAATATCTGCGAGCGGCTTCCCACAACCTCTTCCAGGCTTCTTCGCCGATTCCCGCAAGAGCTGACCCGGACGCAAACGCGAGCGATGCGGCTTTTGCAGCTAGATCTGCGGCGGCTGATTCAGCCACAACCGTTTCGACTTCTTCGAGGGCAGCGTCGGAAAATGTCCTTTCGAGGGAAGTCGTAAGTGCATCCAATTCCCGCAACCGGTGTGCGCGCGCGTCCAGAAGATTTGCCTGAGCAGTCGGGTTGTTCTGCAAAGCTCTGCCTAACGCGGCGTGTCTCTCACGCTCTTCCTGTGTCACGTCGCAAACGGCATCGATTTCCTTGGGGCTGGTTCGCGTAGATAAATCGGCAGCGAGAAGCCCTGCTTTGGTCTGTGGACGCAGCGCGAGCTGATTGAGCTGCGGCGGCCGAGTACTCTCAAGCGTTTCCTGCTCAGACCTCAACCTAGCGCCAACAGCACGGCAGCCCTCCGCCAGTTCCTGAAACGTCTTAAGGATGCGCGGCGTATAGGCGAGACGATTGTTCTCTTCGATTTGAACGGTGCCGCAGCTCGCATCGAACACATTCAGCTTGGACAATTCAGGATCGGTAGGAACGCCGTCTACCCAAGAGGCGGTGTGCTTCTCGGGCCCGATACGAAAATAGATCGCGGCGCTCGCCGGTTTGCGGGTTCCGGCTCGAAGACGCTCGAGCGGATCGGTCCGCCCGGTTCGCGCGCGCGGCCTGCTTTCTTCAGTATGCGAGCGACACCCGACTTGCCCGAGGCATTGTCTCCATAAATCACGGTCAAGCCTTCGGCCGCAAACGTGACGGGCCCGGACGCCAAGGCATTTACGTGCATGATGTCACGAATGTCGGTTATCGCCACAGGCGGCGACGCGCTGGTTGCCATAGGAATGTGCGCGGCCGTCGCGGGAACCGGGTCTGGCCGACCGACGGTCGGAAGCCCATGCTGGGCTTTCGCCATGGCTGCGAGCTCGGCAATGTCGGACTCAGTGAGGCGGCCGACAAGCACACGCCGCAGCGCATCGCGCTGCCAAGGCAGCAGGCGTTCTGACCATACAATCAGGTCGTCGAAAGTGAAGGCCAACGGGGGCATGGGCTAGTTCTTTCGGATGGCCTTAAACGGATCAGCGGGACTGCGAACGCGCCGCCCGGGATGTGATCGTGTGTTTCGTGCGTCTGCTGTTCGCGTGCTCTCGCCACCAGGTTCTCTTGAATGCTCGTTGCGCGGGCAACGCGCAAGCGTCGCTGCAATATTTTTGCGACCTTCTCCGAGCGATGAAATAGGGAGCGGGGCAGTTTGCAGTCGGACAATGACGCATCCGATCGGCTACCTCAAAGGCACGGAGAAGAACCTGGGCGAAAGCATCCGCGTCAGCTGCGGCCCACATACTTGACAGATCTTTGCATTCTTTATCCCAGACGTCCTTCCAAGCCTGGTAACCGGTGTGAAACGTGCTATCCGCGGTTGCGCCTTCCAGCTCGGCCTGCGCGCGCTTCTCCGATTCCGCTTGACGCGCCTTCAAAGCCGCCGCCATCATGGCGGGCCCACGCAGATAATAGGCCAACTCCGACAGTAAGAACATTTTTCGGCCCTGCAATGACGACATCGTCCAAGCGAGTCTCAATTTTGGCGGAATATCACCGACGCTTACGGAGCCAATATCGTCCGGGTCTTCCCAAACGACTCCCGGCGCGGCAGTGAAGGCATTCAATCTCTCGTGCTCAGGATTGCCGTGCGAGGGAAGCAGGTCCGGAAACAGATTGTAAATCCGCTGCCAAGCGTCTGTAATTGCGGAAGGCTGGGTCACATGGATGGCGCCGTGTTCGTCCTTCGTCGCATTGGGCCCATCGGGAGAATCGTCGTACTCCGGTACGTTTGCCAGCGCACAGAGGAACTTATCCGCTGTTTCTGCCGACACATCCACTTTTGCAGCACGGAATAAACCGAGCTTATTTCGCATCGCGATCATCTCCGCAAAATACGTTGTGCAATGGCTTACTTTGCGGCGGGTATACTCTGGTGTCAACGGAAAACACAGATGCGCTGAACTCTGGCGGACTGGAAGAAATGAAATTCTAGAAGGAGTGTGGCATGGGCGCGACCGACGCGAACTCCGTTAAAGCTAACGGGGAAAACGAGACGTTTTACCTGTACACGTCAACGGCGGAGTCGTCGGTTCTGGATGGGAGCACCGTCTTCTATATCGCGAAGAG
>DATEMI010000684.1:0-23188 GCA_035275665.1 Terriglobales bacterium
CTGTCACGCAACCATCGTGATGCCGGATAATGCTCCGCCGCTGAAGCTGGAGAAGACGCGTGCCTTACGCGCGGAAATCGTCATTGTCGGCCCATCTAGCGATGAACGCAAAGCTCGAGCCGAGGAGTTGGCACACAGCAAGGGATTTGCCCTCGTTCCTCCTTATGACGACGAAGCTATCATCGCTGGCCAGGGAACTATGGGATTGGAAATCCTCGCGGATCTGTCCGACGCGAATGTGGTTCTGGTTTGTGTTGGCGGCGGGGGAATGATCAGCGGCATCGCTGCGGCCGTAAAAAACATGCGTCCGAGCCCGAAGGTCTACGGCGTAGAGTCAGAGCTCGGAGCCAAAGCGAAAGCCAGCTTCGAGGCGAGCCAGCGCGTCACCTTCCCTGCCGAACAGACCACGCGCACCATCGCTGATGGCTTGCGCACGCAAAGCGTCGGCGAGCTAAATTTCGAGCACATTCAGCAATACGTGGACGGGTTTATCACAGTGAACGAAGACGAAATCCGCGATGCGGTTCGGCGGCTGGCTTTCGACGCGCATCTCATCGCCGAACCCAGCGGCGCGGTGCCCACGGCGGCTGCTCTGTTCCACCGCAGTGAATTTCCATCCAACGGCAAAGTGGTAGCAATCGTGAGCGGTGGGAACATTGCACCAGAGATGCTCAAGCAGATTCTCGCTACCTAGCACTTTCGTACCGCCCGGCACGCGCTGGCAACGTAATAGAATGCGGTCAGCGCTTTCCGTCCGATAAACGCCGCCGACCTGAGTAGAGGCCCATGGAAAGAAGACAACAATCCCGCATCGACGATTTCGAGCTCCAGGAATTCTTCCGCAAATTCGAAGACGAGTTTTACCGCAGATTCCAGCGCGACATGCCGGGCGAAGCGCGGCGGTACCTCCACCTCGCCGAACAGGTGATCCGCAACGGTGAGCAGGAGTTGCGCAACGAATCTCCGCGCGAAGGCATTCGCTCCTAAGCCGCTGTTACTTGGACTGAGTAAATGCAGCTTGCGCCCGGCGTTTGAGCTCGTCGGGCGATAGATCTTCTACTCGCGTTCCGATCCACCAGTAATTTCCCTCCGGATCCTCAACACCTGCATTGCGATCGCCGTAAAACTGATCCGCTGGTTCCATCAGCGATTTTGCTCCGGCGGCCATGGCGCGCTTGTACCAGGCATCACAGTCCTCGACATAGAGATAGAACCCCGTCGGCCGTGGAGTCCACTGATCACGAGCCTGTCCCAGCATCAGCATGGAATCGCCGATCTTGAGTTCTGCGTGACGAATGGTACCGTCCGATTCTTCCGAGAGCGTTTCGGTCGTTTGTGCGCCAAAAGCCCGCTTCAGGAATTCGATTTCCGCGCGGGCGTTGGCAACTGTGAGATACGGCGTGACGGTGTGATATCCGGGTGGGATTGGGCTTGTTTTCATGGTGTCCTCGTAAGCTTGCGTCAATTGTAGAAATGCGGATCAGTCGCGGTTCTGTTGACTTTTCGTCAGGCTGTATTTTGCCGTGCCGCTGACCAACCGGTCTTGTAAAAATGTGCAGCTAGTCCACGAGGGGGACGTGATTGAGATGTTCTGTGCGGTGTTTCAAGTACGCAGACGGTGTGATCCCTGAGAACGTTCGGAACTCGTGATTGAAGTGCGCCTGGTCGAAGTATCCATGGGCCAGGGCTACGTCGGCCCAATCTACCTCTTTGACCGCATGGATCGAATGCAACACACGCTGGAAGCGTTGAATCCGGTAGAAGAGTTTAGGAGTTAAGCCAATTTCGTCACTAAATACTTGAATGAATCGCCGACGGCTAATTCCGATTTCTCCGGCAATGCCCGCGACGGATTGGCAAGGCGAACCGTCGCATATTAGCTGAAGCGCGCGATCAACGGCTGGGTGCCGCTGAAATGGCTTCACCGCCCGCTCTCTCAAGCATCGCTCGAGCATGAGCATCTTCGCTTCTGGACTTTCGGCCTCCAGCAATCTATTCCTTACATCGTTTCCGTGAATTCCCCAGAGACACTCGAGCGACACATCCATGTTTTCCAGTTCACTGACAGGCATTTTCAAGAACCGCGAAGCTCCTCCGGCTTTGAAATGAATGCCGATCAAGGAGCGCTGGCTTGCCGTGTCGATGATGGCGAATTCAGAACGCGGTCCGGCGAGAATTGCTCCGGGGAATCGGTCGAATGTTTCGGGATCATTGGGGTGGTAAGTCTTTATTTCATTCTCAAGAAGGTTGATGATCACCTGCATTGAGCCATCCGGCATGATGCGCTCTTTTGCATGAGGCTGCGAATATCCCTCATAAAACCAAAAGAGTTCGATGAATCGCGAAAGTGGTGGTTTGGGAACGTAGGTGAGATACAACACGGCGAAATAATACTGCAAGTCATTCTGGTGCGCGCTCTCGCGAACGTTCCACAATTACCGGCGGCTACCGAGAGGTACTGACTTTCTCCGCTCCGTATAATGCTCAAACCATGCCCAAGCGACTCGCTGGACACAACACCAAGCAGATTTCACTTCCTAAGAATCACTGCTTCGCCTGCGGCAAAGACAATCCTGAGGGCATGCGGCTGAAATTCTTCTTCGACGAGGGCCACCATCGCGCCTGGTGCAAATTCAAGCTGCCGCGCAAATACCAAGGTCCGCCCGGACACGCCCATGGCGGCATCATTGCCACGCTTCTCGACGAAGCCATGGGGAAGGTCAACAAGCTGCGCTCCGTCGTGGCGCTTACGTCGTCGATGGCAATTGAGTTTGTAAAACCGGTTCCGCTGGGCAAGAAGCTGATCGTCGAGGGTACCGAGCAGGATGTGCAGGGACGCCGCCACTTCAACACCGCGGAAATTCGTGACGAACACGGTACGGTGCTGGCGCGCAGCCAGGGAGTGTTCATTGCCGTAGATCCTGAGCGGATGAAGGCTAAGTTCGCGCAGAAACATAAACCATAACTCACTTCAGTCGGCGCACTGAGGATCGCACGATCGCACGCGAGCTGGAGAAATGCGTGCTTCCCATTTGGCACTGTCTTTGGCAGCATACAGGCTCTCAGGAGGACAGGCGTTTGGCGGCCTTCGGCAACCCACATACCAGCCTAAGTAATGCAGGTAAGTCCGCTGCTCACCCTTTACACTGGATTGCCGCCCTTCGCGGCAGGAACCGGCCACAGTCCACCCCTGATGATCACCGACTGCCACGTCCACATACAGCCCGTCGAGATGTTCAGGCCAGAAGCTCTGGCGGCGATGAAGAAGAAGCGGGCGAATTTTGACGAGGTCATCGAGTTTTGCCGCTCTGCGAAGAAGTTTTTGCAGTACCTCGACCGCATCGGTATCGATCGCGCGGCGCTCATCAACTATGTTGCGCCAGAGGTGATCGGCTTCACGCCAGAGGTCAATGAATTCATTGCGAAGTATGTGAAGGAAGATCCCAAGCGTTTGATTCCCTGCGGCAGCGTTCATCCGCGCCACAGCTCGAACGTGCAGCGCGATATGGAGCACATCGTGCGGCTTGGAATTCGCATGATCAAGGTGCATCCCCCGCACCAGTTGCTCTATCCGAACGATTACCTGAATGGCGTACAGGAACTGGAAACCATCTACAGGATGGCCGAGCAAAACGGTATTCCAGTGATGGTGCACACGGGCACATCGATTTTTCCCGGAGCCCGGAACAAATACGGCGACCCGCTCTACCTAGACGATGTGGCAGTGGATTTTCCCAAATTGAAAATCCTCCTCGCACATGGCGGGCGGCCTCTATGGATGGATACGGCGTTCTTTCTGGTGCGAAGACATCCAAATGTTTACCTCGACATCAGCGGAATCCCTCCGAAGGCCTTGCTGAAGTACTTCCCGCGACTGGAGGAGATTGCGTGCAAGACTCTCTTCGGGACTGACTGGCCCGGACCTGGAGTGCCCGAGATCGAGCGCAATCTTCAAGATTTCCGAGCCCTTGCGATCAGTGAACCAGCAAAGCGGCAGATTCTGAGCGACACGGCATTGTCGATCTGGCCTGCGTAGAAGAAAAGAATGAACGGAGGGCACGGAGACACGGAGGTTAAAAGGCAACGATGAGCATTTTCCTGGCGCCTGGTACACATTGGGTTGGAGGCGCCTTCTTAAAGTCTTGAGTTTCTCCTTCGTTACCTCCGTGCCCTCCGTGTTCAATGCTCGGTTTGCTCGCTCCTATAAATTTCGTTTATAACAGAAGGTTGCTCTCTGCACGATGCGATTCACTGAGACAGTGGCTTGCGTTCTGCTCGGGTGGAGAGCCTCTTTGAGGTTTCCATGTCCACCACGCCAGCAACAAAGGGTCTAGAGGGAGTCGTAGCGGCAAATTCGGGCATTTGTTACATCGATGGCGATGAGGGCATTCTCGCTTATCGCGGCATCGACATTCACGACCTCGCCGACAATTCAACATTCGAAGAAGTTTGCTACCTGCTGTGGTTTGGGCAGCTTCCAAAACGGGAAGAACTCGAGCACCTGAAGCACCGCCTCGCCGAGTCGCGAGTGCTGGACCCGAAGATCATCGACATGATGCGGAACTTCCCCAAATCGGCGACGCCGATGGAGGTTCTGCGCACTACGGTTTCCGCGCTATCGTTTTACGATCCTGACGAGAAGGCCGTCGATCACGACTCGAATGTCCGGAAGTCGTATGCGCTGACATCGCAGATCGCGATGGTGGTTGCCATTTACGATCGCATCCGCAAAGGCAAGAAGATCGTTGAGCCTGACTCGAAACTCTCTCATGCGGCCAATTTCCTGCTCCAACTTACCGGCGAGAAACCGTCCCCCACGGCGGAAAAAGCTCTCGACATCGCACTTATTCTTCACGCCGACCACGAACTAAACGCCTCTACATTCGCTGCCCGTGTGACCGCAGCCACTCTTTCCGACATGCATTCAGCCATCACCAGCGCAATCGGAGCTCTCAAGGGTCCCTTGCATGGCGGGGCCAACGAGCAGGTAATGCGCATGCTGTTCAATCTCGACAAAGCCGGCAAGGATCCAGTCGATCACGTGAAGAGCATGCTTGCCGATCGGAAAAAGGTTCCTGGATTCGGACATCGTGTGTATACGACCGAAGATCCTCGGGCTACGCATCTGCGCAAAATGTCCGAAGATCTTGGGCGATCCAGCGGCAATCCAAAGTGGTTTGATATGTCGCGAAAGATCGAGAAGTTCATCAATGCAGAAAAGAAGCTCAACGCAAACGTTGACTTTTATTCGGCGTCGACCTACACAGCCTTGGGCCTGGACATCGATCTGTTCACGCCGATCTTCGCGACATCGCGAATAGCCGGATGGACGGCGCACGTCATCGAGCAGCTCGATGACAATCGGCTGATTCGTCCACGCGCCGAGTACATCGGGCCGCAGTACCCCAATCGCTACGTGCCCATAGACCAGCGATAAACCAGCTTAACCACAGAGAGTACAGAGGGGCACAAGAGGATCAAAAGGTCTGATTTTCCAATTCCTCGGTGATCCTCTGTGTCCTCTGTGGTTAAGCTTGGCTTTTGCCGAAATGCTCGACTACAGCGCAGATTCCTCTGCTATCATGCGCTTCGTTATGGCTGAACCCTCGATTAAGGAAAGCCAGCAGAAAACGTCGTTTCGTGTTCGCGATTACATGACCAGCACGGTCACGAGCCTCACGGTTGACGCTCGCCTTCTTGATGCGGCATTGCTGATTCGCCGCACTGGAAAGCGCCATGTGCCGGTTGTCTCGGCGGAAGGAAAGGTTCTTGGAATTATCAGCGATCGCGACGTTTCGCGGCTCGCTCCCTCAGTTCTCTCGCCGCTCAGTTCCGAGGACTACAACCGAATCTTCGAAGGGACGCCCGTCACCTTGGCAATGACCAAAGACCCGGTCACGATTCATCCCGACGCGCCCGTGCAGCAGGCGGTGCAGTTGATGACCAGCAGAAAATTTTCCTCTGTATTGGTGACAGAGAGCGATGGAAAGCTGGTGGGGATCATCACAGTGACGGATCTGCTCAGCCTTCTGGGCAAACTTCTCGGCTCAGCGGCGGCGTAGAGCTTCGCGAAAAGGTCAGTACCGTTCGCGGTAGCCGGTGGGTTCATCTGATCTCGAAACAAGGCACCCATTCGCTACCGCGATGGTACTAAATGGCGCCAAATGCAGGCGCGCATCCACCCGGTCCACACAAACGAAAACAGGCTGAGCCGAGCCCCGGATCGGCTCAGCCTGCATGACAAACCAGATTACGCGGTCTTCGCCAATACCCGCGCGGGCTCGGGCATCGACCTCACATTAGATTCACGCTTGTGCTCGGTGACAAGCTTCATCTGTTTCCAGTCGTAAGGAAATTCCTTTCCACAATCCAGGCAGACCACATACGTGCCTGTTACCTGCGCAGCCGGAGAACGACGAGAGCTGCGGGTCGTAAATGGGAAGCTATAGTTTCTGTGCCAGCAACCGAAGAGCATATTGACCAGACTCATCGAACACCCCTTGGGAAACTACGTAGAAAGAAGCATTTGCTGAAAATCTCTTACAATCCAGCTTCTCTCCTCACAGCATTAGATTCAGGAGAGCTGAATTTGGTTCCTTCGCATTCAGCTTCTTTCTTTTACCAGCAAATTGTTTCAGTCAGTTGAACCCAGAGTAGCTGGAGAAGATGCTGTGGGACTACTAAGCCATTCAATTTCAGGCTGTTGCACCGGACGAGATGGCAGCAGAACTCACCGACGGGCCAACATGGGATGTAATTTTTGGCGCGCTTAGGCAGCCAGACGCTCAGAAAGGAATGCCATTGCCTCGCGCATGGTTTGGTCGGCGTCCAGTCCGATGGGGAAAATCGGATCCGGCATGCGCTTCCAGACACCGTCCTGTTGAACGTACACGGAGACGTAATAAGGAATATCGGGATTCGAGTACGAGTGCCAGAGTTCGAGGCGGTACATCTGCTCGCGAATTACCACCACGCCGGTCTTGATCAGCTCCCATGCTTCAGTGATGGGGGGAAAATTGCGGAAGTCTTTCAGGGAATTGCAGTCGTCTGCCATCTTGAACCTCGCACGGTCTCACGTCCATTATGCCCCACTACGTTGGGATCGAGAGCCTCATGGCGGCGGATCACCTTGACGCAGCGGAGAGGCTGAGGGCGACTTCAGTATTACCTTCGGTTTTCGGCGAGTGGCAGAGGTCTGTGAATCCTCCCGGTCGCTGCTCTTGAATTGCGTCCAAGGCCCGGCTTTCATGTCACGAAGAAATGGTGCCATCCAGGCGTACTCGGGATGTTGTTCGAGAAAATCCTTGGCGTGAAAGTCTTCTCCACAGGGATGTCCGGCACGCGCCACCAGTTCCATTTTTCCAGTCATGTCGCTATCCGTGGCTTTGCCTTGGACTGCCCCACCGGGGTAATAAGGATCCCATTCCCAAACCTGAATTCCACGCGCGCTCACGTCGGTGTGTCCACAAAGGGTGCGCTCGTCGGCCTGCACTTTCTTGTCGTAGCTGTCGAAGTGATCGGAGAGAAACTGCTGCGCCAACCCAACGTCGATCTTGCCTTTGTTCTGCCGCATCAACTCTTCCCAACGCGTGTGGCGGGCATTGGGAGACGTTGTGAGATTGTTCGGATCGAAATCGGTCTCTTCTTTGATCACGTTGGGATCACGGGCGAAATTCGAGCTGACGAAGTATCCATCTTTTGAACGCCATAACGGCGTATTCTTCAATCCTAGCTCTAGATAAGCAACCTCGTTGGTTTTGCGATCGCCGATCAGCCAATCATTGGCATATCCGCCGTTGTTCCCTTCCTTGATGATGCGCACGTAATCGTCGATCGAATTGGCATATTGCAAGGCTTTCCTGGAGCGCACAAATTCAGGAATGGCGTTGGGATCGAAGCCGGTGAATTGCGTGATCGTAGTTTCCGTAATCATGATTCCGCTGGAGTTCACTCCGAAATCATCATCCGAAGTGATCACGCCGGGAAAGCCGTCCATCAGGATCTTGTTTCCTTTTTCAGGAACGATGTCGAACATGATCACCCAGCGCTCGCCATTCATGTAGTTCGTCCAGTTGTTGTGGGCGATCACGATCTTGCCGTCTTTCGTGTAGCTGCCTGTAGCGATAAACGCGCTGCAGTTGCCGGGCGCAACCAGCTTGGGAGCATTCAACAAAGCCTGCTTCTTGTTGAGCCAGGGAACGTAGTAGTCGGGCACCTCCTCGAAAGCATTCAGCGCCACAACGTCATAAACATCCAGCTTGCTGCCGCGCGCTTTCAGTCCGTCAGCGATTCCCTGCAACTCCTGCCGGTATTCGGCTTCGATATGTGGCCAAAGCACTTCGCGCGCGGTCTCGCGAAAGAACTCCCAATCACGCTCGCTAGTGTGGGTGTCGAACAGCTTCACCGCATTGAACGCGTCTTCTATTTCAGGTGCGAGCAGATAGCCGTGCTGATAGCCGACATTGCTGGGCGAGCCTTCGAGATGGACATATATCCAACCTCCGCGTTCAAATCGGTAGGCGTTTCCCAAACGGGAATCTTTGGTGGAGGACTTGGCAAACGCAGAGACAGACAAACTAGTTACCGTCAAGCACAAAACTAGAAGCAAAAAACGACGCACGAGGTCTCCTAAGCGCAGGAAATCAGAATGCGCCCAATCTTAGGTGCGCCGGCAGTCATGGTCAAGGCACGACAGTGTGGATGGATTAAGGATCGAGGGACCTGCGGCCGCCCTCGGCCGGGTTTCGCTGGATCACCACATTGAAGCGACTCCCTGCTCCGAGTTCAAACTGAAAACCCGCGAGGCGCGCGTCGGTCCACGCTTCTACGGATTTACGCAGCGCGGCGATGTTGCCGAGTGGAAGCGGCTTTCTTCGCTGCATCGCTGCGCGACGACCGGCTCCGTCGTGCGGCGGCGCTGCGCGCCTGCTTCGATAATGCGCTGCGAGAAGCTGCCGAATGCGGCTCGCGTTTGAGTGCACGCTCGCGAGCAACGGAACGTTTGTGAGAGGTCTTTCGCTGGCCCTGCTCACCTTTGGTCAGATCCCGTTGCGCTTGCTTGCGAGTGCGCGCAGATGTAGTTCCCGCTTTGGGAGCAGCGAGTTTAACTCCCGCCCGGCGTGCTTTCGACAATCCAATTGCAATAGCCTGCTTCGTGCTGCGGGCGCCGTGTTTACCGCGGCGGATGTGCTCCATCTCCTCATGAACAAATTCGCCGGCCTGCGTCGTCGGAGCTTTTCCTTCTCCTTTGTCTTTCTTGGCGCGCTTTAGCGTGGTCTTCCAGGGCATTGCTTCACCTCTATAGAGCAACGATGCGGGTGAGCAGATTCTCGATGTCTGCAAAGATAAGAAGGCCCGGCGAGTACCGAGCCTCGGTCGATTGAAGATGAATTATGCCAATGCGGCGTCTGATTTCGCGCCGTAGGCTTGATACCACGGTGTGGCGGCTTTCAAGCGCTCGTTCACATTCTGGATGTTCTTCACGCCTTCATTGTTCATCCAGTCTGCGAACGCTTTTTCCCCCTGCTTCGCGAATACCGGCACACCATCCGCCCAAGTGGCACGACCGCAGAGCACTCCGTTAAATTTAACGCCGGACTCTGCGGCGAGCTCCAGCGTCTCTGAGAACTCACTATTGCTGACACCGGCAGAAAGATAAATAAAGGGTTTTTTCGATACCGCTGCCGATTTGCGAAAGAGCTCGAGCGCTTCCTTGCGTGTGTAAGCCGATCCCTTGCCGGCGTTGCTCTTCACGCCTTCAACGAATTTCATATTGATAGGAACTTCGGCTTTCATCACGTCGACGCCGTACTGCTCCTTCGTGAACTCTTCCATGCTGCGAATTACGCTCTCCGGCTTGCGTTTCGCATATTCGAGTCCCTTCTCGTCTCCGCCTTTCGGATCGTAGCCGACGAACTCCAGGAAGAATGGAATATCTTCGCCGCGGCACTCGTCGCCGATGCGCTCCACGAACGCGTGCTTCTCTTCGTTGACTTCTTTCGAGTCAAAGGGCGAATAGTAGATGAGAACCTTGATGCAGTCGGCGCCGGCAGCTTTCAATCGACGTACGGACCAGAAGTTAAGAAGATCAGGAATGCGCCCCGGACGAGTGTTGTCATATCCGGTTTGCTCGTATGCGAGCAGCAGTCCAGCTTTCTTATTCCGCTTCTTGGCTGCAGGTAATCCAAATTCTGGATCGAGCAGGATGGCACTGGCGTGCTTGGTAAGAACTTCTGTGACGATGGTCTTGAAATCCTCGAGCATTTGGTCGGGCACATCGGGAACGCCTTTTTCTTTGGCGAGTGATTTCTTCAGCGATCCGCGCTGATCCATGGCGGCAGCCGCGATTACGCCGCGAGCGTCGGAGACCGCTTTCATTCCGGCAAGCTTTCCGGGAGTCAACTTCACAGGGGGAATCCTCCTTGGGATTTTTTGAACTTTTGTAGAGACCGCTTTTTTGCAGGCTCAATCCAGGCCGAAGGCGTCGGCTGCTGGGATTAAAGATGATGGCAATTTGATTGTAGCGTAGCCTCAACTCAACCTGCTACTGCGCGTGCTCCAGCGCAGCGGTTTGCAGTGCGAGAAGGTCCGTAATTCCCTGCTTGGCCACACGAATCAACTCTGCGAGCTGAGAGTCAGCGAACGCAACTTGTTCGGCTGTCGCCTGGACTTCGACGAAGCGTCCCGATCCGGTCATGACCAGATTCATGTCCACTTCGGCGCGCGAGTCTTCTTCATACGCGAGATCGAGCAGGATTGTGCCATCCACAATGCCTATGCTAGTAGCGGCCACGCTGTCGCGCAGCGGAGATTTCTTCAGCGTGCCCGCCGCAACCAGCCGTCGAACCGCCAGCGCGAGCGCAACGTATGCGCCGGTGATCGATGCCGTGCGCGTGCCTCCATCGGCTTGAATCACATCACAGTCGATGTAGATCGTTCGCTCGCCCAGGTGGGACAAGTCACAAATCGTGCGCAGTGATCTCCCGATCAGGCGTTGAATCTCATGCGTGCGTCCGCCGATTCGGCCTTTACTGGATTCGCGCGGCGTGCGGGTGAGCGTCGAGCGTGGAAGCATTCCGTATTCGCTGGTGATCCAGCCCTTTCCCGAATTGCGAAGGAATCCCGGAACCGTTTCTTCGATGGAAGCGGTGCAAATGACGCGCGTGTGCCCAACTTCGATCAGTGCCGAACCTTCCGCCATGCCAATGTAATCCGGCGTGATGCGTACCGGACGCATCTGCTCAGGCGTGCGATTGTCGCTGCGAAAAACCATGAGTGGATTCTATTTCAGAAGGGCGCGCATGAAGAATCGGGCCATCGGGTGATCGGGTGAAGTGAGAAGAGGCAATAGGCAACAAACGATAAGCGGTAGGGGTTAGGCGCTCAGCGAGGAGTCTTGGTTTATCGATCTTTAGCCTATTGCTTATTGCCTGTTGCTTATTGTTGTTGCGGACACCCACTTCGCCCAATAACCGATGACCGATGACCCGATCCCGATTATTTGGCCCGTTTCGGTAATAGATTGACCTTGCTCCGCATCCATCCTACGATTGCCAACACACCCCTTCTGATGTCAGCCCCCACACGCCATACCGGAGGAATGCTTGGACGTTACCGTCTGCTGGAGCAAATTGGCGCCGGCGGGATGGGCGTGGTATATCGCGCGCACGACGAGCGGCTCGGGCGCGATGTTGCCATTAAACTACTTGCTCCCGGCAGCATTCGCAGCATCGTGGCGCGTCACCGTGTACGCAACGAGGCGATTGCTCTGTCTCGCCTGAGCCATCCCAATATCGAGACCATCTTCGAGTTTGACAGTCAGGACGACTGCGACTTTCTCGTCGTCGAGCTAATTGAAGGCGTTTCCCTCGATGAGCTGCTCAGTCGCGGACCTCTGCCGCAAAGCCTCGCTGTCTCCCTCACCATGCAGCTTCTACGCGGGCTGGCCGCAGCACATGAAAAAGGCATTATTCATCGTGATCTGAAGCCATCGAACCTGCGCCTCACGCATGACAGCTTCCTAAAGATTCTTGATTTCGGTATTGCAGATTTAGGTGACGAGAAATCTAAACAAGCACACGACCTCACAACAGAGACGCATACCACAATTTTCACCGGCACGCTGGCTTATATGTCGCCCGAGCAACTTCGTGGCTCACAGCCGGATGCGCGCAGCGATATTTACGGCGCGGGTCTGGTGCTGTATCAGATGTGCGTTGGACGACCACCTTACAGCGAAACCGGCGCGCTGCTGATCGACGCGATCCTCAATCGTCCTGTGCCTTCACCGATCAAATTCAACACTGAGATCACACTGCCATTGCAAGAGATTGTTCTAAAGGCTCTTCAGAAGGAACCAAAGCAGCGATACCAATCGGCGCGCGAGATGTTGCGCGATCTCGAAGTGCTCGACGCGGCAGTCGCGAATAGATCGGCGCAGCGCATCTGGCAGATCTCAAGCGTGACGGTATTGGTCCTCATTCTCGGACTTCTCGTTGGTCTCGAAAATCGCAGGATCATCGATTGGATGGACCATCGCCTGAATCCTGTTCCAGCGTACAAATATGTCGCAGTTATGCCCTTTCGCAGTGTCACAAATGATGACCCGGCGTTTGACCAGGGCCTCACAGAAGCGGTGGCTGCCAAGCTCACCGAGATCACTGCTGCTCAGTCCGTACAAGTAGTCTCACCAAGGGAAATCAGGGCAGAGCACGTGGAGGACGTCTCCGACGCGCATCGAAAACTCGGAGTGAATCTCGCCATCTCCGGCACCTTGCAGCGGGTCCAGGGAGCGACACGTCTAAATCTTGAACTTGAAGACGCCAGCACGCGACGTCTACTCCGTGCTGGCGTCCTCGAATTCAACACCAACACGCCTAACATTTTTGCATTGCAGGATCAGGTTATTGAAAAGACAGTGCAGATGCTTGAGATTGAAATGCATCGGGACATCGGTCAGCAAGGACACGGCACAACCAATCCCGAAGCATTCACCCTGTACACTCGCGGAGTTGGATTCCTCGACAACGAAACTGTGCCCGAAGACGTAGACAGCGCAATAGTTCAATTCCACCAGGCACTGGCTATCGATCCGGGCTACGCCGGCGCGGCCGCCGAGCTAGGCCTTGCTTATTTTGAAAAATACGTCCTCACGAAGGATTTCTCGCTCGTGGAGCAGGCGCGGGTCGCATGCCAACGCGCTCTGACGCTGAACTCTCAATCCGCTGAAGGCAATGTGTGCCTCGGCGTGGTCCATCGAGGAACGGGCGATTACCAGACAGCGGTCTCCGATTTTCAAATGGCGGTTGAGACCGATCCGAAGAACGATGAAGGCTATCGCGGACTCGCCTCTGCTTTCGTCGAGCTAGGCAGAATGCAGGACGCTGAGGCTACCTACAAAAAAGCCATCAGCATTCATCCGCAGTATGCAAATGGTTACAGTCGCCTGGCCTCGCTTTATCGTCGAGAAGGCAAATACGCGCTCGCAATTGCTGAAATGAAGAAAGCGATCGGACTGGCTCCCGACGACGCACGCCACTGGGCAAGTTTGGGAGCGGAGTACAACTACGCCGGCGACTACAACCGATCCATCGAGGCCCTCCAGCACGCGATATCCATTCGCCCTTCCTACCAGGCGTATTCCAATCTGGGACTAAGTTATTTGGCCCTGCGCCGATTTCCTGAGGCGGTGGCAGCGCTTGAGCAGGCGGTAGCCATGGGGAGCCATACGATCCAGACCTACGGAAATCTTGGTCGCGCCTACTTCTTCTATCCTGCAAAACGCGACTTGTCGCGCGATCCCCTTGAAAAAGCCCTCGAGCTTGCTTCAGACGACCTGAAGGTGAATCCGCGCGATGCTGATGTTTACACGCTCGCAGCGGAATACGAAGCCATGTTGGGACGAAAAGATGAGGCGATTCGGCTCCTAAATTCTGCAATTCAGCTTCGCCCGAATGACGCCGAGACGCTATACTTTGCCGGCATAGTTCACGCCTTGCTCGGGCAAGAAGACAAAGCGATCTCGTGGTTGCAAGCTGCAATCAAGCACGGATATTCGCGTGCAGAGATCGATAACGCGGTAGAACTCGATGAATTGAGAAATACTTCCGAATTCAAATCATCGATTGGCAATTCCGATTAACCTGCAGTTTCGGCCCTGATTTCATCTGAAGTAGGAGAAATCCGATGAAGAACCTGCTCATCGTTGTACTCCTCATTGTGATTGGAGTTCTTGCATTTCTGCTCGCACAGAACAGAAGCCTCAATGTCACGCGTGTGGTCAATCATCGCCATGACCATAATGGGAATCCGGTCGACACCCAGGACTGCCCGGAGCGAATTGGAAAGAAGAAGAACGTTTGCGTTATTCCAGTTAGCTACCTGCAGGACATGGTTAGCGGAGCAATTGGTGATACGGCCATTGAGGTTCGCCACAAAGAGACAATCCTCTGGTTTGGGGATAATGGCGAGTCGCTCGATGTGAAGCCGATGACCGGAGTGGTCTGCTCCGATCACAGCAAACCTGATCCGGTGCCTCAGCCTGGCCAGCCTTCTTTGATCGACGATCAGGCAGGCAGCGGCAGCGCTCGCTACGCACACGTCAATGACAATTCCAAGAACGACGGCTACTGCTACAAGACAAACATTACCGTGACCACCGCAAGTGGAGTTGTAACCACAATAGATCCGCACTTGTTCGATGGAGGACCGTAGGAGCAGCTAAGCAGGATTTAACCATTTTTAGCTCACGCAAACGGCCTGGCTGGAGCGATCCGGTCAGGCGATCTGGAGCATAATTTAGTGCGAAAAGTGCTGAGAAAGAAACAAGCGGACCTGTCCAGTCCGCTTGTTTCTTGTTCTGGGATTTTAAGTTAGCTGGCTAGCGCATCCACTGAATGTGCGCTGGCCGACGAGGGCAGCGGACATTCATACATAGCGTGAAAGTTTTTGGCTTCGCTCAGTGCCTGCTCGTCTTCTCCACGAGCGCTCCAGCGGCAGTTCGGACAAAGAACGACAGTTTCACGAGTTTCCATATTGCCCTCCAATTTACTAATGTGCGCCCATCCAGCAGAGATGTGAAATCGACATTTCTTATCGTCAGAATCGGAAAAAGTTATGGTTGATTCCGAATGAAAATCGCAAGCACCTCCCGCAGCTTTACTCCATGTCATGCTGAGCCGTTCTCTTGGCCGAAGCACGTCCGCTCATACCGTTCATGCTGAGGCCTTCTGTTGGCCGACGCACCGTGCGGATGCTTTGGTTCGCGCTAATTGACGATTCACCTTGGAGAAGAGCTTGTTTGCGGGACCGCATCTCCATACAAAAAACTACCAGTTGCTATAATTCATGCAGCGTTGCAGTTCGACGCGTCCAACCTGTAATCGCATTCCAGATTGGCCAGGTAGCTCAGATGGTAGAGCGCAGCCCTGAAAAGGCTGGCGTCGGCGGTTCGATTCCGTCCCTGGCCACCATTCCTTTCAGTAACTTGCATCGGCTCCATATCACCGTTTGGCTCCAATTGGCTCCACAATTCCCGGCTCCAGTTCACTGCACTGCTTGGGTCGCTAACTTCTGCATAGCCGCCTGCCGGCGCTCGACCATCTCTCGCGTTTTGTCCATGGCTCTGCGTGCGGATTCGGGAACGAACTGCGCGTAGATGTCCATGGTCGTCGAGATCTTCGAGTGCCGCATTTGGCCCTGCACATCTTTAGGGTTTGCGCCGGCTTCGATCATCCAGGTTGCCCTCGAAGTACGCAGGCAACGCCAGTTCACCCACGGCAGGCATACAGCTCGAGCTGCTGGCTTGAGGTGGCGAACCAGGATGTTGTTATCGCGCATGGGGGCGCCCTTCTTCACCGACTGAAAGACCAGATCTCTGGGTGTAGCGGACTTCACCACGCGATACTTTCGTCTTGCGCGGCCTGCTCTAACCGTGACCGTTAGCTCCTTGAGCCGGTGGATGCGTTCGATAACTTCGCGATCGGCGCCGATGGTTGCATTGCTGGCTTCACTCTTTGGTTCTCCCCAATCGCCGCGGCAGTAACGTTCGTCGATGGTGAGAGAGTCTGTGTGCACATCTTCCCAGCGCAGGCCGATCAGTTCACTGATACGCAAGCCAGTCCACACCGACACATAAACCATGGTCGCGTACGGCTCCTGGATACCAGTGATGATCTGAGCAAACTGCTCCGGGGTGAGATTCGGTTTCGTTCGCTTCCTGCCGGTCTTGGCCCGCAAAATACGCACGTTCTCTACAGGATTCTTCACCAGCAGTCCATACTCGACTGCTGAGCGCAGAATGCTCGAGAGCACATCGCGTATCTTGTCGATCGACTCATGCCCGAGGCCGGGGAAGTTAGTTGGATTGGAGAAGTAACGCTGCACCGTCAGTGGCGTGAGATCGCGCAGGCACGATGTACCGAAGACAGGATCAAGGTAGGCCTTGATGATGCCCTCGTAGCGTCCCTTCGTGGTCTTTGCCATCAATGGCAGCACTACCGGTTTGTACGTCTTCTCGACGTAGTGATTGAAGTTGGTCGCCGAACCAATGGTCTCGAGCCCCTGGTTCATCGGCCGTAGATACTCGGCTGCGATCTGCTTTGCCTCGCGCTCGGACCTGGAAGCCGGCGCGATCCGCACCCGAGTTTTGCTGCGCTGGACCCTGCCGTCAATAAACACGTCTTTGCGAAGCTGGATTTCCCACCAGCCGCCGCGTAGTCGTGGCTTTGGATCCTGAAAACGCCGGCGCGCCATTCGCTCAAAGTCTCCTTTCAGCGAGCGGCCGGTGTTTGCCTCAGTCGAAAGCATAGCAAGACCATCAAGCGCTGATCCTGTTTTCCTGAATTCGCTGAGGAGTCTCATGGGTATCTCGAAACGAAAACCACTCCGTCCCGGAGCGGCTATTGAACTGTTACTTTCGTTTCTGGCAATTCCATTGGCAACGAAATGCTCCGCAACCAACAGCCGGCGCGAGTGTCTAGAGGATCATGCTGCTTCGCACACTGCTGATTGCTGTGGCTGCTCTGGCTGCTGTGGTATCCACTGCATTCTCGCCTCTCCAGAGGCGCACAAGATGATCGAGCAACATAACAAAGCTCGATCCGCAGTGCCGCATTCGATCGTAGCAATGACTTCAAAACCGAACCGCGGAAGCGCAATTTGTTTCCACGACGTAAGTATCGTGACCATCAATTTGCTGCGTTCCCATTATGGCAATGCTTGGGAACCTTTCCTTCCAATGCAGAACGCGAGCCGGATCGAAAATCGCGACTGTCTCAGCGATTTTGCTGGCAGGTACTTTGAGTATTTCTCCATGTCTAGGATGGCGCCAAAAGGTATCTTGATTGACGCCCATCAAAAGATCGCCGTCGTTCAGCAGCATGAACATATGGTTTGTTTAAAGCGTCAGGCTCCTTCGCTCCGGCCCAAAAAATCGCTCTGCAGTTGCGAGACATAAGCGCCCCTCTCCTTCTTACTTTCCCGGACTGGCAGCAGCTCAGCGTGACTTGGGGGAAAAGCGAAGTGATAAACAAAATCCAGGCGCTCTTTAGTTAACCGATTTCCCACCGCTTCTCTCGTGTGTTCTCTGCAGAATTCACAGAAGTTCTGTGCGTCGATGAATATCCGTTTACCTCGGCTGGTCTCCACCTCTCGCGACTTGAGCCACCCGCGAGCAATCCACCGGTCAACGGTTTCGGGGCGAACGTGAAGTGCCACGGCCAGCGTGTACTTCGTGAAACTGTCCTTTCCCATATTGGCATTCGCACCGAGGCGGTAGAGCATGTGCCAGATTGAACTCTCGGAGCGCCTCAAGACCTTCGCGATCTCGGGAACGGGATGCAGATCGAGCAGCTTCAATAAACGTTGCTGTTCCAGTGGTGTCCACGACCGCTGCACGCGCCTTGATGTGATTCCCATTGCCCTGACGAACCGCCAGCAAGCCCATCTTGGATTACCTGATTCCCCGACGAGGATCGTAACCAGGCTGCTCAACTCTTTTCCGGTGGTGTTCATATTTGCCCGCACGAGATCACGAGCCGCTTTTGACCAGCGAGATTCATTGCGATGAGAGTTTTCCAGGTTCATATGTCCCGTTCAGAATTCTGGCTGCTTGACCCTCGGGGGCCTGTTCCAGAGATCCTGCTCCTACTAGATAGAGCCTGTCTGGACGCCAAACCCTTGACGAGGGCTCCAAACTTCACGTTTCTGGCATGACACGAACGCGCCCGACCGACAGCAGGGATGAATTTCTGTTCGAGATGCCAGAATGTTGTAATTTTCGGTTGAGGTTTTCGTAAGAGAGGCTGCTCTATATAAGTGAAGGTGTCGCTCCGACTCAGGACCGTCGGGGCCGCACCAACTCCTGAATGGCGGGATCCGTGTCAGTGCGGTAGACCGCCGCCGGTAGGCGAATCATCCCTGCCGTGCACAGCGCAGCCGAAGCGACTCGCGTCGCGAGCCATTGCATGTGCTGAAATGACTTCAGGTCGACGCTGCTATGGCAGCAAATGCACTGGAAGAAGCGGCAGGACATCGCGAATTGCAAAACCGGAGCGCACGGTGAGCGGAAAATGCGCGATTTGGAGTCGTATCTCTTTTGCGTCTTGCTTCCCTTACTGGATGTCAGACAGCCGCAGGCTTTCCGTGCGGTCGATCTTTCCCCAAAAGCGTTCTTCGCCGGTTCACAACTCGTTTGATCGTTGTGCATGGCTGGAACGAAAGATCCTCATAGATGAACGCTGCTGCAATGCGATCCCATTACGCGCCGGATGTGGCACCAGCGCATCGAGGGTTTTTCGTGGAAAGAGATCGGGAACGCATACAGAATATCGGGCCATGCTGCCGCTCACTGATGCTGACATTGGAACGCTTTGGCGAGCGGTAGGCATCGTTTCGCACTTTGCTCGCATTCCCCGATCAGCGTTCGCGGGAACATCTGCATACGAGAGATCCCGGAGTTGAACTGTTGCATGCCGACGGCGATGATGCGGAAAACAATTGCTCCCGACTTAGCAGGCTTTAAGGAACCGCCAAGTGCCTTAAAAACATTGAAGAACCGAGTGCCGACGGGAGTCGTAACGGGAGCTCCAAACGTTCGTCGAAGCGCCGATTTATCTGGTGGACATTTGTATGGACATCTCATATCGACACTGAACCGCACCGGCTGGGCTGGGATCGCCACATGACGCACACCCGACGGGGTGTGAACGAGTGTTCCTCCAAATTGGCCACTCAACAAAATCGAACATAGCCGCGACGCGTGCGATGATGCACGGCTGATTGTCCGGCACTGCAATAGTGTGTCAGCGTGGTCGCCGGGTGTCGATTGGATCTCGCAAAAAAAAGCCAAACTCGCGACACGAGATCGGGAGTTTGGCAGAGGAGAAAAAAACTCGTTTTTGTTAACGCGTCGCTACTCTCCCTGCATTCTGACTGCCACCGCTCCAATGACTCTAATCAGTCACTTACGCAAGGCCGGGCATGCACGCATATCCGAATTCTGGACACGTGTTTTAATTGCAGACAGAGACACGGGGCCTTTTTTGGGAGCAATGGCGGAGCATCCCGTTTCAGAACCGGACCGCAAAAGGGGGCAGTACGGCTTTTCGCCACTCTCATTGCCGCAAGTCCTCTAAAAAGCAGCGCCAGCGAAGTGGGCTGCAGCTTGTGGGTTCCCTGGGCCACGCATAGTTCGTTCAACTCCGCGAGGTTCTGCGGCTACGATGCGAGTTCGATCGACAACTCGCGCAACGCGATTGCCAAGCGCAAGGATCGAGGATGCATTCGTAAGAATGGCAGGAGCGACGATCGCGGTCAGGACGGCAAACTGGTTATTACCAACAGAGGTGTACTGCACGTTACCCCGCTTCCTCTCATTAGTATGCGCCACAGGAATACGAGTGCTGACTTTGCAGCCCGAGCAAATTTCACTTTGACACGCGAAACCCGGGGAGGCGTCAGGTACGTAGACGACGGACTAAATACACGAAGACGAACGTGTTAATCGCGAATACCGCAGTCTTCGGCAGAGAAGGCCCGCGCCAAAGCTCGTAGATCTCAAACGGCAACAGCGACCCGGTAATCACCACTGTCACCCACTCTCCCCAGCGTTTCAAACTCCAGAGCCCGACGCCCTCCAGTAGGAACAGCGCGGCGTAAATGAAAGCGATTGCCCCGAGCTCGTGCAGTCGTCGTGGAGTGACATTCGCAGTTCGTGCCAGCGCTTGAGCTACAAAATGATTGCCAGGATTGAGGTGATACCTGACCACCAGTCTGTCCGCGAACTCAGTAATGTCTTTGTTGACCAGGCGGAGAGCGCCGATACCGGCAGTGATGAGCAGCGCAGCCTTTATGAATTTGAAGGCGGCGATCACACGAAGCAGCAACCCGCCTTTGGACGATTTCGGCATTTGAAAAAGGCGGTTCTGATTCCAGCGAGAGTTACTGCTCATCCGCTAAGAAGCTCAGGAAGCAGCCGGGCTGGGCGGCAACAGGTTACCTCATTTCGATGTGCTATCCTTTGCGGCCAGATGGCCCAAGTAATCAGAATGCCTCGGAGGATGCCGAGTCAGAGCGAGATCGAAGCGATTGCACAGGACGCGATTACCTCTTACAAGCGATACGAACGCAAACGCCTGTTTCTGTTCTACAGCACCATCGCCGTGCTATTTGCGGCGCTCGTGATGTTGGACATGTACCTTCGGAGAGTCGCCTGAAATGAAAAGGAGGACCCCAGCTCTAATCGTGCTGCCTAGTATGCCAAACGAGCTTACAGGTCTTGAATGCTCCGACTGTAAGCAGCTATTCCTCGTGGATTTTTCCGAATATGACGAGTGGGTTCTCATGGACGAGTTCGGGCGACACCTACGTGAACGTCACAAAGGCTGCTCCAGCTTTCCGCCTTACGAGATTCGGCTCGCCGAAGCCAGGGAATGATCTCGCTCGTTTACCTGACTACCCGCTCACCATCGAAGCTCGGACATGAATTAACGCTCGCGGGTCATAGAGTCTTTGACGCAGTGGCAATCCCAGAGGCGCTATACCTGCAAGAGCACGAGAACATCGACGCCGCGGGATTTCTTTACGCCTGCAGAAAATGCGCCAACTCCCAGCCACGCCTCGGCCCGTGCTTATAAGACGACTCAGGGCACCATCTGGGCACCATCTGGGCACCATCTGGCCACGAAACGGCTTCCCAAACTATGGGAATCAGCGACAAGCCCGTTTCGTTTTCTGACAGGCACGATAGAATGCCTTGTAGTGAACCTCAATCCAAGCTTCATCCGTAAGCAGCACGAATCCGATCCTTCGCTCATCTACTCGAAGTGTGCACGCTGCAACGCACCCATTGGCGCGGCGTCATCGCACGCGGCGGTCAAGCAAATAGAAGACAACCATGCTTGCCCCGTACTGGAAGGTGCGGCGGCAAAAGCTCAAGCCGCAGCACGATAGCGCGCAGCACGATCTAGTGCTCATCGGCAGTCACTACGACTGGTACTAACTGCACCTGTCCGGAAACCGCGATTGGTTGAATGCCTTGTGGCCGTTCTGACCGAGTATTTTCTCGTTATTCTTAATATGCGAATCGTTCGTAAAACCGCTTCCGTCTTCCCGGCCTTCGAGCAATTTCAGCGGCAGTTCCGCGCGGCCTGCGGGAGAGAATTAACTGCGAAGAAGACGCTTCTAACGACTAACATCGTTCTAAGCAGCTTCTGCTTCAGTGGCGCATATTGTCCTTCACAGTTCGCAGCGGGCCAGTTAGACTGGCTTGTAATTCCACAACACAACTACCTCAAATGACCGACTCAAAGCGCAACGGCTCTGTGCGCTGCCCTGTGTGCCGTGGCAGCGGTCGCCTCAACAAGACTGTGTGTCACCTGTGCAAAGGTTCTGGTGAGCTTCCTGCAAAGGGTCGCAAGAAGAAGTGACCTGCTGCTTCGCACCAGCAGCACTGTCCACGCTGCTAGCGTTGCCTGACCGGCTGCGTCAACTTCTGCCATCCAAGCCCTCGTGCATGACTATTTGCCTACGCTCCGTCTTGCATTTGGGGGTGGTGTGTTCAACGAGTATCGGCTGACCAAAAAGAGAGAAGTCGAGTTCCGAATCGGCAACGGTGAATGGCGCGCTCTCGACAGCGGTGAAGTTGAGCTTCACTACGTTCTACACACCGAAGTGGCAAAATGGCTTGCGAAAGTGTTGGCCAATGCCGACCGCACTGGCAATGCTCCAAGGTGAAACAAATTGCTGCCTTCAGTACGTGCTCTGCTCGACTTACTTGTGTTGATTGCTGCTTTGAAAATCTGTGCTCGCGTTACCCGTGGGTCGCGACCGTAGCTGCCTCAGTCTGTGAAGGACGGAACGTCACTTCGCCATCCCACTCGTTCAGGAACATCACAGGTTTTCGTTTCGCTCCTGTTGGGAATGGCTTCTTCGGCCATATCAGTTGTCGCCGTGCCAACACGCCAGCATTGAACTCCCACGTTTCGAAAACACCGACAAAAACATTCAGGACAGGAACCAGCGAGCAGATGAGTGGAACTCTCTGACATCCGCATCCCTTTCAGAATATGAATCTGTTGGGAACAGAGAGAACCTCGTGCAGCGATGCGCCCGCTGCGCGTCCCAAAACTTCCGACCGACAACTCAACAAGTTCTATTTCATCAAGCGACTGATTGCCGGCTTAAACAGATTCAATCGACGTGAGGTTTTACGACAGCATTCAAGACCTGACAACGAAGAATTGTCCTTTTGTGAACCTGCCGGAAAAAGCCGGCGAACATCAACACGCAGTCACGTCAGAAATCATGGCCGAATGGTGTGGACCAAACCTCAACACCCCTGTGAGGTGGAATTCATTGAACGTACGCCGCGCCGAAGACTCCGACATGCCGAGTTCCGGGAGTTGCTACCACGATCGGGCGAGAAGTAATGCTTACGGACGACATGACGCTCCTGCGCTCATGACTGCTTGACGAGTTCCCATGGATTGCTTTCAACCGGTGTACGAAGAACTTGTTTTTTGCTTTGTTTCCAGTTGTTAGTATCACTTCAAACTTGTTGTCTTTGCCCTCTCCATTCTTGCCCCTTCAAAATGAGTGTGCCGTCGGCTTGGACGTCGGCATCCCTGAGTTGCTGGGCATGTTCTGGCTTTCGTGAGTCAACAACTTCCTAGCAACCCCCATCCACGTT
>DATEMI010000685.1:0-2854 GCA_035275665.1 Terriglobales bacterium
AAAACCGTATTGAGCCAAAATCGGGAAAGCATCGGAGTAAAAGTCGCGAAACCCATCGTCGAAGGTGATTACGACCAGCTTCTTCGTGATCGGGCCATTCTGCAGCGCTGCGACCGCCTCTGCAAGATGCACCGGGACGAATCCGTGCTCATGCAGAAATTGCATGTGTCGACCAAACACCTCAGGCCTGGTGTTTGTCTCGAAGTAGGGATGGCGATCTTCAACATTATCTCGGATTCCGTGGTACATCAAAATCGGAATGCCCCGGCTCTTTTGTGATCCGAAAAGAGAAAGTATCGGGTGAACCACGTTGGTCGTTACAGTTCTGTCAAAACGAAAGCTATCGTGCGATTTCACGTAATCGAAGTCCTATGCTCGCCGATTCAATGCATCGATGACAGCCACGGGACTGTAGTTTGCCGAGACAGGCTGATCGCCAACAAGCGAAAGATATTCACTCTTTTTTTCAGTCCAATTATTTCTGGCGATGTATTGTGATGCATTGGCCGCCAACCTATTGCGTAGCTTGGGATCTCGATAGAGTCGTGCCATGGCTTGAGCAAACTCATCAACATCTTCTGATTTCACGAACTGTACTCTTGAATCATTGTGGTAATGAGTATCAATGCGGGTTCGTGAAACGATGACAGGAACTCCAAGAGACATGAACTCCATGATCTTTGTACTTGCCGCCTCGTTCCCAAAGGCGGAGCTGGCGCGTTTTGGAACAACTGCCACATCTGCGGCCGCCATCTTTTCAGCTACTTCCCTCGTTGGCAGGAAACCGAAAAAGCGGATTCGGCCTGCCATTCCAAGTTGCTCGGACAATGCAATCAATGCTTCCCGGGTGGGACCTTCGCCATAGATGTGGAATTCCGCATTTGGCATCTCCTTTGCGGCTTTGGCAAACGCCTCAACTGCGACATCGAGCCCTTGATGCCAGTTCAGGGTACCGGGGTACATGAAGACAAAACTGCGCTTCTTTCGCGAACCGGAACGTGGGTAGAAGATTGATGGGTCGGGATAATTAATAACGGTCGTGCATTTTGCGGCCGGCACTGATCGAGTTGTAATTCTCTCCTGCCACAGGTCATTGGCAATAATTACGTGATCGGCAAATCGCGCTGAAAGCTTTTCGACCAGCACAAGCGCACGGAATGTCAGCGAGGTTTGGAAAATACCAAACTTGCTCGCATAGAATTCCGGCAGAATGTCGTGAATGTCGAGAATGACTCGCGCTCCAAACATCTTCGGAACTGCTGCCGAAAACACGAGAAAGTCCGGAACGGAATGCACGTGAACGACATCATAGGGGTTGGAGAGATGTCGTTTCGCCAGCACTAATGTACTCAGAATCGCAAAGCGGAGGATTTTAAGCAGATACGCAATCTTGCCTCGTTCATTGACTACGCGCGTCTGGATTCTGGTGACGCTTACCCCGTCGATGATTTCGAATTTGGGAGCCCCTTCGCGTCCGACAGAGAGCACATCTACCGAAATGCCCTGCCCAAGTAACGCCTGCGCATACTGGATGACGCGCGTGTCGCTTTCGTAGAAGGCATACACGATCATACAGGCGCGTTTGTATTTGCTCGTCATGTCTGGTCCCAAAAGTTCGAATTGCTAGCGCAGTCAGTTAGTTTCGCCCTTGCAAATCATTGCCCGACAGTACTCGAGAGCTCATTTGGTAGGCTATTGCCCGTGGAATTTTGCGGCGGGCTTAACACCACTCTAGAGGGTTGTGCGCCAGCCTTGAAGTTGTCGGAACCGATACCTGGTTGTGCAACTCTGCTATCTTTCTTTACTGCGTCCTTTTTTAAGAAGTATCCGAGTCGTTCGTTCAATCGCTCGCGGAGCTTAGCGTATAGGAGCTTTCGGCGGAAAGAAGCTGCGCTTGAGCGCCGATTGTCCGACCATTTCTTCTTATCAGGGCTTGATACCTTGTTGTCGCTCTGGCTGCTGTTTTCGTGTTTGATCGAGTCCTGCATGCCAGCATTCAGCTGCAAGAAACTTGCGGCATTTTGTTGACCACAGGCAGTCAACAACCGACTTGCGAAATGAATCCATTCTTGTTCGGTACGCGCGCTCACCTCATGGATACTTGTGCGATAGCTGGTCCCGATTGCATGCAGTTGGGTTCCCCTGAATTGTCTCGACTTCAAGCTGAGCGCTACACTTCGCGCACGATCAAGTTCGGGGTGCTCCAGGTGCAAAAACTCGCCGGCACGGACGGCTGCTTCATCGATCTTGCCGGAGCATAATAGCGCGAGGATGTAATAGGCCCATTCAACGGGATCTGGATCTCCAGCTTTGTAATCTGAAACCGTGTATTGAATGTTCTCGAATAACAATTGCTCTGCTGCAGCAGGATTTCCGAGATATAAGTTGCAAACAGCCAGCCGAAACTTCGCCTCAGGCAGGCGTCGCATAAGCTCAAGAGATCGCACATAACACTGCTTGGCTGCCTCATAGCTTCCGGCACGTAAAAGTCGATCGCCTTCCTCCAGCAGTTGCAAATGAAATCCGTGAGAAATTATGTGGCCGCTTCGCTCTCGTGAATCCTTGCTGACAACTGACAATGACGCAAAAGGACCTTTTTGGACGATTCGCTGATCGGTTCCGAGAGTACGCCGGAGCTTGAGCCACTGCAGGAATTGGTCCCGCTGAGCCGCCGAATGACGCGAGTGGACCAGCGCGTAGCCCGCTTCCGTTATAGCCGCCAGTTTTTCGGGTTGTCGGAACAAGAACTCAATCCTGTCGAGGATGTCGCCGTCGTCTGCGAATACGCAATTCTGCATATCCACAAATCCGGCGGCTTCAAGACCAGGAGATTGTTCAGTAACTAGACAAGCCT
>DATEMI010000686.1:0-15069 GCA_035275665.1 Terriglobales bacterium
TAGGAATAGCTCGCAAACACCGAACCAGAGGCATACAATTTATCCATGCCGCGAACAAGAAAGCGTTCAATCAAGCAGGGCGGTGGCGCGGCGTCACGCTTGTTCAAAGCTGCATTTGGAAGGGAGATGACGCCTGCAGAACGCAAGCGATTCATCTGGGAAAAACCTGTATCGCTGGAAGAACTCGCGAAACGCGAGCAACGTGACTTCTACGCTTTCTTGCGCCAAACGTAGAAGTAATCGTCGTCGATCAAAGTCCCAATCTTCAGCCTTGTCTTCTTAATTTCCCTCGTCAAAGCCGCGCGGACATTTTCGATCTTCTGAGAACCAAGCGCCGAAACTGGGATTTTCAACGCCATACCGGGCTCGATCTTTTGCAAATCGTGCAAGATGCGGCCCATCAGAGCGTTATGCTTACCCTTGCGATCGTGCGGTACATTGCCGACTTCTGTGGTCTCGAAGTTCAGCTCTTTCTCGACTAATTTGAGGCGATTCGACGGCATACCGAGCCCGCGACGTAGACACTATCGTCGCCCTTATCATACAACTTTTCCTCGCCCATTCAGCATCTTTTTAGCTGTCGGTTAATGGGCCCCCATAAAAAGCTGCCAAGATGCGGCGCATCCGCCGAGGGGCGCTGCATGGAAGAAGGACTCATGGTTCCTGCTTTCCAGACGCTGTCTGTGCGCGAGCGAAAACACAATGAAGAACAACGGCAACCCACGGATAAAAACTGCCGATAAGCACCTGCTCCAACAGGAATTCGTTAGGAAAACCCCAACTGGTACTGAAGGCTTAGACGAAGTCACTCGCGGCGGAATTCCCACCGGCAGAAACACGCTCGTGTGTGGAGGCGCCGGATCTGGAAAAACCCTCTTCGCCATGAAGTACCTTCTCTGCGGCGCTTTGGAGTACGGCGAACCCGGCCTTTGTATTTCCTTTGAGGAAAATGCCGAGGAACTGGCGCAGAACATGGCCTCTCTTGGTTATGATCTCGCAGCGCTAGAAAAGAAAAAACTGCTGGTGATCGATCACGTACAGATCGCCCGGCACGAGTTCGAAGAGACCGGCGAGTACGATCTGTCAGGCCTGTTCGTGCGCATCGAGCATGGCATTCGCAGCATCGGCGCGAAGCGGCTCGTCCTAGATACGGTGGAAGTTTTGTTCACCGGCCTTCCTAACGAAGCGATTGTCCGCTCTGAATTGCGCCGACTCTTCCGGTGGCTTAAAGAGCAGGGTGTCACGACGATCATCACAGCCGAGAGCGGTCCGCGTGGCTCGCTCACTCGCCATGGTCTGGAAGAGTACGTCGCAGACTGCGTCATTCTTCTCGATCACCGGGTGAGCGAGCAGGTCTCGACTCGTCGTCTGCGCATCGTAAAGTATCGCGGTTCCGCGCACGGCACAAACGAGTTCCCATTTCTGCTGGATGAGAGCGGCCTCTCTGTAGTGCCAATTACTTCGGTCGGACTCACGCATCAAGCGTCTACTGATCGCGTCTCCAGCGGGATTCCGGGTCTGGATCGCATGCTTGGAGGCAAGGGGTTCTTCCGCAACAGCAGCATTCTCATTTCGGGAACTGCAGGAACGGGCAAGTCGAGCTTCGCCGCGCATTTTGCCAATGCGACCGCCAAGCGTGGAGAGCGCTGCCTGTGCTTTGCCTTTGAGGAATCACCAAGCCAAATTCTGCGCAACATGCGTTCCGTAGGCCTGGATCTCGAACAGTGGATGGATCACGGTCTGTTGCGCATCGAAGCGTCGCGTCCAACCAGTACCGGTCTTGAAGGCCACCTGGCGAGAATGCATCGCGACATTAGTGCCTTCAAGCCGGCAATTGTGGTCGTGGACCCCATCACGAACCTCGTTTCCATCGGTGATTCCCCAGCTGTCAAGTCGATGCTGACGCGACTCATCGACTTTCTAAAAATGAAGAACATCACCGCCATGTTCACCAACCTGACGGTCAAGGGAATGGTCGAAGAGACCTCAGTTGGAATCTCCTCCCTGATGGATACCTGGATTCTGCTGCGCGAGATGGAGATCCTGGTGCGCGATGTTTCGACGTCTGCGCCCGAGCGGCAGCGGGCCATCCACCTATTGAAGTCAAGAGGCATGGCACATTCGCGAAAGATGGAGCCGTTTGAGATTACTGACAGCGGGATTCACATGCTGTTCCTTGATGGCCGCGAGCGCAACGTGGAGCAGGCGGGTGAATCTCGTTGGGCAAGAAAGAGGGCGCGATGAAGAAAAAGAGCAGTTCAAAGAGCGGGGGCGCGCGTGCCCGACGCTCGCGCAACGGAAACGGCGAAACCAAGCCATCCGCTAAGCGCGCTGACAACCCGATGGAATGGGAACTTCGCCTTTATGTTGCCGGCAATACGCCGAACTCAATCGCAGCTTTCAGCAATCTGCAGCAAATTTGTGAAAAACACATGGGCGGGCGCTATCGCATCGAAATTGTCGATCTGTTCGAGAACCCCCAGCTCGCTAGCGGCGACCAGATCATCGCCGTGCCGACGCTAGTGCGCCGGCTTCCGACTCCGATCAAGAAGATCATCGGAGATCTATCGAACATCGAGCGAGTGCTGGTAGGACTGGACCTGAAGCCTGCGCGAAGCTTTGCCGCAAGGAGATGATTGCGAGGGAGCAATCGAGCGATGCCCAAGGCGGTCCGCGCAAAAAATGAACCGCAAACAATTCGCCGTTCGCTCGGTGTGGCTTATTGGCTGCGACTCTACGTGGCGGGTTCGAGCCTGAAATCGTCGCAGGCGATCCAGATGGTACGACGCGTGGCGTCGATGTTCCCCGAGGGTCGCTGCAAATTTGAAGTGATCGATCTGTATCAAGAGCCGGGACTGGCGAGACAGGACAACATCATCGCTGCCCCGACCCTGGTGAAAATCGAACCCCAGCCTCGGCGAGCATTCATCGGCATTAGCGAAGATACGAATCGAATACTTCAGAAGCTGGGAATTCCGATTACGGTATATGGCAGTACCAAAACGAAAAAACGTTGATCCAGGCGCCTTGGAGGTGTCCCGCCTGCCAGAGGAATTGAGCGAGCTTCGCGCGCGTCTGCAGGAGTGCGAAGACACTCTGGCCGCGATCCGCGGAGGCGCGGTGGACGCCATTGTCGTCTCCGGCTCTGGACACGAGCAGGTGTTCACTCTCGCCGGCGCCGAGAACGCTTACCGCGTTTTCGTCGAGGCGATGGACGAGGCAGCAATCACCATAAGTTCAGCGGGAACCATCCTTTTCGCCAACAAAGCGGCAGCCAATCTGCTGGCGCGTCCACTGGCAACCGTGATCGGAGCGTCCATCTTCAGTTTTATTCCTGAATCCGAACGCAGCCAATTTGATGCCATCTTCCGCGAAGCTCGCAACCACTCCGGTGGGCGGTGCGAACTCACGCTTACCCGCAGCACTGGCGAACAAGTCCCCGTCTTCGTTTCCGCCAGTAGTTGTATCGAGTTCGGAGCGACGGCCATTTGCATGGTTGTGACCGACCTCTCTGAGCAAAAGCGTAACGAGCAGATCGTTGCCGATGGGAAGCTCGCCAGGCTCATTCTCAGCAATGCCAGTGAGCCGATGGCGGTCTGCGACAACAATGGCATCGTCCAGCATTGCAATCAAGCATTCGAGGAGCTGTCGTCGGGTAATCCTCTGCTGCGCCGCTTCGATCAAGCAGTCCGACTCGAGATCATCGCGCGGCACGGCGGCGAACGAATGAAAGGGCCTGGCCCGTGGTTCGAAATCGCGCAGGCGCTCTCAGGCCGTGAGTTTCGGGGAACCGAAGTCTGCCTGCGGCGAGAAAACGATTCGGTCCACCTTCTGCTGAGCACAAGCCCGCTGGTACTTCCCAATATGGAACGCTCGGGCCTGCTAATCACGCTGTTCAATATCGAAGAGCGTCTCCGGACCGAGCAAGCGCTGCGCCGCTCAGAAAAACTTGCCGCAACCGGACGGCTTGCTGCTTCCATCGCGCACGAAATTAATAATCCACTCGCGGCGCTTACTAATCTGATTTATCTGATCGAAACAGAAGCAATCTCTGACGTCGTTCGCAACTACGCTCACACCGCGCAAGAAGAGCTTGCGCGCGTCGCTCACATCACTCGGCAGACGCTAGCTTTCTACCGCGACACCGGCGCGCCCAATGACGTAAATCTCGAAGAGCTGATTGATTCCGCTCTGTTTCTCTACTCCGGCGCAATCCGCAGTAAGAACCTCGAGGTAAAGCGCGAGATTCGCTTCAGCGGCAGTATTCATGGATATGCCAGCGAATTGCGCCAGGTGTTTTCCAACCTTGTCGGCAATGCCGTCGAAGCACTGCCCAAGGACGGGTGTCTGCGCATTCGTCTGTATCGCTCCCAAGAGTGGTGCAACTCGCGGAAGCCTGGAGTTCGCGTAGTAATTGGCGATACCGGAGAAGGAATCCTCCCTGATCATCGCACACATCTCTTCGAACCATTCTTCACTACGAAAGCCGAAAAAGGAACAGGACTCGGGCTGTGGGTCTCGCAAGGCATCGTCGAAAAGCACGGCGGCTTCATTCGGTTGAAGAGCAGCACGGGCCCGCAGCATCGCGGGACGGTGTTCAGCATCTTCCTTCCTGCTGAAGACGCCGGAATGCCCCGCCACGCCGCACGAGCGCTGGAATTTGATACTCCTTAGCCCATTCGAGGCATAATGCTGGCATGCCCACCGAAGTATTTCTCGAACCCGTTCCCGACGCTGACATCAGCATAGCTTGCTGCTCTATCTGCAAAGAGCAGTTCCACTCCTCGCCAATAGGACCACGCAAGTGTATGAAGGATTTTCCCCAGCATGTGCGCGAGCGTCATCCGGAAGCTGCATTGAACCGAGAGCTGTGGGAGCTCTTCCGTCGTCGCGATAACCGCTGATTGTACGAGCGCACTGCAAGGTCATCGAGCGTTAATCAGGCGATTCAGTCGATCGGCAAGTGATTGCTCCGTAAAAGCTTCACCCATTCGAAAGGAGAATGAATGAAAATCGGAATCATTTTGCTGCTGCTGGCAGGCGTCACGGTTTGTATGCTCAAAAAGAACCCAATTCGGGAACAGCAGCGAAAGGACATCAACGGTCGTTTTTGGGAGACGTTCCCACGACCATTGCTGACAGTGTCGCAGAGTCGCTGAAGTTCGTCGAAGGAAGCTTCCTCGGAGTAGCCGAGGCAATGCCGGAAGAAAAGTACGGCTATGTCCCGACAGCCGGCAAGTTCGACGATGCCCGCAGTTTCGGCGAGCAGGTAAAACATGTGGCTTGCGCGCAGTTTGCATTCTTCAATGAGTTCGAAGGCAAGCAACCGCCCAATGATTGCGAACGAGGCGGACACGATCCGGCGAAGACCAAGGCCGAGCTGATCAAGTATCTGAGGGACTCGTTCGATTACTCGAATCGAGTGATTGCAACGCTTACGACAGAAAATGCAGTGGACCGCATCGAGGGGCGCTATGCCGGACCAAATACGAAATTGGGCATCTCAGTAGTTTCAGTTTGGCACGTGACCGATCATTACGGACAGTTGGTCGAGTACCTGCGCATGAATGGTATTGTGCCGCCAATGACGCAAAAGTATGGACTGAAGGTGAGATAGGCGAGCCGCGTAGCCGCGAAGCTGAACAGCAAAGGCCCGCGGGCCCCACGTGAGTTTTTCTATTTGTCGGTTTGTGCTTCGCTTATGCTGATGATCTTCGAGTCGGTGCGGAACTTCTTGTAATCGCGGAAAGTCTGCTCGGCGTCCATATCGAAACTCTTGAGCAGAGCGAGTCGCACATCGATCTTGAATGCTACCTGGCGCGGTAACCAAACTTCGTCGTTGATGCGCGTTTGCTCGATCATGAAGTGAGACCCTTTGTGAAAGCGCGCGAGGAAGAGGCCCCAGGAGACGGTATCCAGCGCCTCAATGTCCATCTTCGACATCTGCACGTCGGCTTTGTCGATCCAGATGCGGCCGTGGAATTTGGATAGATAGTTCGCATACTTCATGTGCGGAATGAATCCAGGGCTCGGCTCGGCTGAGATCGCCCAGGCTTCGCGTCCGCCGACCAGCTCTGTGCCAAGCAGAGTGAAGTTGTAGGCGTCGGCGATCTCACGTTCAAACTGGCGTCCTTCTTCACGATCTTTCGCTTCGCGTTCCTTGCGCTTCTGACGATCCTTTTCAGATTCGTTCTGGCGCTTGTTTATGATCTTCTGAATTTTTTCTTCCTGCTTGGCTGCCTCTTTGTCGGAGATCGGCTTGTCGTTCTTCTCGATCAGCCGCTGCACCTGCTCGCCGTAGATGTTGAGGACTTCATAGGTCTTCGTCTCAGTCGATTTCGTATGCCCCTTGCCGTCGAGGCTGTTTTCGACGTCGCGTTCGATGTAGGTGTAATCGCGCTGCCGCTTGTCATTCTCTATGTCATTGGCGGCGACTTTCTGGATGAGGTCACGAATCTGCTCCGCGCTCAGGGTTCCCGGAGTGGCGGGCAGCGAGGGACTTGCGAGCTTTGCTGCTGCAGATGTCGTCTCAGATGTTTGGGCCGGCTGCTGTCCAGTGCTCGAAGACGTGAAAGCGAGCGCCACCAGGACCAAAATGGGGATACGAAAAGTCGATCGCCAAGTCTGCATATTGCTCACAACACGAGTATCGGATGAATGTTCCTATGTGCAATCCGAGCTAAGCAGTAGCCTGTCTGGAATTGCTAGACGGCCGAAGCAGCCCAGAATTAACGCTATTTGATCCGAAAAAAGGGTTTGGGGCGGAAATGCCGGAATGTCGTTCGATTATTATTTGATGTTCCAATTCCCACCTCAGGAGATGGCTTTGCGCCCGTTTCGGAGACCAGCCTTTTCCAGAATCTCTTCGTCAAAATACAAAAGATTGTTGCCCATATTCGCAATCATTGCGGCAGGTAACCTGTTGATCTCTGCAGCCGAAGCTCAGGTAACATCGCGCCCGCCGAAACTTGCGATCACATTTGATGATCTACCGGCTCATGGTCCGCTGCCGACCAGCGAAACCCGAATGGACGTCGCGATAAAGATTCTAAAGGCACTGCACGACGCGAAGTTACCGCCCACGTATGGATTCGTGAATGGGGTCGCGATTAACAAAAATCCTGCAGATGCGCCAGTCCTCGATGCGTGGCGCAAAGCGGGAAATCCATTGGGAAATCATGGCTGGTCGCACCTGAACTTGAATCAGACTTCGCTGAGCGATTTCGAGCAGGATGTCACACGAAATGAGCCGGTCTTGAGCGAACGGATGGAACGCGCAGACTGGCATTGGTTTCGCTATCCGTTTCTCGCGGAAGGAGAGACGCCGGAGAAAAGGACAGCGTTTCGCGAATTTCTCTCTCAACGTGGATACAAAATCGCCGCAGTCACGATGAGCTTTGCCGATTATGAATGGAACGAACCCTTCTCACGCTGCAAAGCCAAAGGCGACGCAGCAGCCATTGCGGAGCTCGAGGATAGTTATCTCAGAGCGGCCGACCAAAGCGTTGACTACTATCGAGGCCTATCGAAGAGATTATTCGGACGTGACATTCCTTATGTGCTCCTGATGCATATTGGGGCTTTCGACGCCGAGATGCTCCCGAAGCTGTTAAGTCTCTACAGATCCAAAGGCTTCCAATTCGTAACCCTGGAGAATGCTGCACGCGACGAGTTCTACGGCTCAGCGATCAATCCTCGCTCGCCTGAGCCAGATTCTCTGGAAGGAGTAATGGCACAAAGACATCTGGCGTTTCCGTCTCGTCCAACTCGAACGATGCAGCTTGAGAGCGTCTGTCGCTGACAGAAGCTGCTAAGCTCCTAACCTACTGCGTTTCCCAGCCAGGGCACTGCTGAGCTCACTAAGAGAAGCAATGTCGAAATCGAAAACCACAAAGAAGAAGACGCCGAAACCTACTAAGATTCCGCCTGGCGGCCTAAAAGGAAAGGCTCTCGACGCGAATACGCTCTCAGGATTGGTGAATGCGTACAAGATTGGTACGGCGCCGAAGACAATCATCGTTCCCAAAGCGTCCCAGCTCGCCAGCTTCCAGGACGTCACGGTAACGGGAACGCTGCTCAAGAAACAGCTCGTTGGCCTCACAGCTCCCGCGCAGCGACAGATTCGGCTCGCCGCAAATAATGGTGCATATACGCTCGAAGGTGACGGAGATATTCATTTCGATTTGGGAGTGAAGCAGCTTCAACCACATGTCCCATGTGAGCTGCAGAATGCGAAAGCCTGGCTTTCGACATTTCAAAGCGGTGTAGGCGCAACGCTGCAGGTCAGCGGTTTTTTTCGCTGCCTCTTTGAGCATCCCGGATTCCAGCCAAGCGACGATGCGCACATCTTTGAAATTCATCCCGTACGCGCGGTATCAATTAACGGCAAAATGCAGGCTTTCGACGTGGACATTCCCGACCAGCCATCGATTCATACCTGGACCAGCCCGCACAACCTGAATGATCAAGACAACAGAATCAAAGTCCAGTACGACGCCGCAAAAGACACTCTGACGTTCACTGGAATGGATGGTCAGGACGAGAACTATGTCTCGGTTGCAGGGGCCGTGAGTGCAGTCGATCTGCAACCAACGTCAAACAATCCGGCGACGTTCACGTTCACGAGTCCCGACATAGGAAAGCCGCTTCAGGCGCTCTGCCTCAAAGCTACCAGGGCCGCCAAACAGCTCGCGGCGCTTGGCGGCAAAACGAATGTGAAGATGATCGTGCTACGAAATATCGATCTCGCTAAGACGCTCAAGAACGAGTATGTGATCAACCTCTTGGTAATCGACATTCAGGCACAATAAAAAGAAAAAGGATTCACGAGATCTGAATTCGCTGTGAAATTAAGTTGACGGTGCCGTAATTGGAGCGCTGAAAGGGGGCGCATGCACATCCTCGCATCAGACGTACGGGTCGCAGTACGGATGTGGAAGAAATCGCCCGGATTTACGTGCATTGCGGCGCTGACTCTCGCTCTTGGCATTGGCGCGAACACTGCACTGTTTTCTGTTGTCAATGGTGTTCTGCTGAATCCATTGCCTTATCACCACTCAGGACAACTTGTAGCCCTCTATGGACGGTACGGACACGCCCCAGGATCTGATAAACAGCCAATCTCCTACTTGAACTTCCTCGATTGGCAACGCGAATCGAAGCTGTTTTCGTCGATGGCTGTTTACCGCAATGAAGACTACCTCCTCACGGGCACCGGCGAAGGAGAGCGTCTGAGCGGCTACATGATCTCCTCCGATTTCTTCTCAACGCTGGAGATTAATCCCATCCTGGGAAGAGATTTGAGGGTCGATGACGATCAACCCGGCGCGTCGCCAGTGGCCGTCATCAGCGGAGGATTGTGGAAGCGAAAATTTGGATCCTCTCCCAACGTAATCGGCAAAACGATAACGCTGAACGGCTCGTCGTACGAGATTGTCGGCGTCGTCCCTGCAAGCTTCACTTTCTATGGCAACAGTCGAGATGTCTACACGCCCGTCGGTCAATGGAGAGATTCGTCATTTCGCGACCGGCGCATCTCAGTCGGCGCACGTCCCTTCGGCCGCCTTCTTCCCGGAGTGACACTCGCGCAGGCGCGGGCTAAGATGGATGCGATTGCCAGAAACCTGGAAGCAGCATATCCGGAAGCAGATAAAGAGCTTGGCATCACCTTGCTTGCCATGAAGGAAGACATCGTCGGCGATGTTCAACCGTTGCTACTCGTGCTTCAGGCTGCCGTGGGATTTCTCCTGCTCATCGCATGCGCGAACGTCGCGAGCCTCATTCTGGCGCGATCGATAGGGAGATCTCGAGAGTTTGCGGTCCGCGTGGCGTTAGGAGCAAGCCAAGCGCGCATTGTTCGCCAGCTTCTCACCGAAAGTGTCCTGCTTTCAAGCCTGGGGGGAGTACTGGGCTTGTTGTTTGCATTTTGCGCTACGCGGGCGCTGCTCGGCGTAATACCAACGGCTGTTCCGCGCGCGAGTGAGATACACATAGATGTGCGAGTTCTGTTGTTTACGATCGCCGTTTCCCTGCTTTCGGGAATTGCTTTCGGCCTTACGCCCGTGCTTAAAGGCAGCCGAGTAAGCCTGCAACAGACGATCAGCGAGGGCGGCCGCGCCATCAGCGGCTCTCGTTATCGCGTGCATGGGATTTTCGTCGCTAGCGAGGTGGCCATGGCGCTGATTCTCCTCGTCGGCGCAGGACTCATGGTACGAACCCTTGCGGCACTCTGGCGGGTGGATCCCGGTTTTAATCCGAGTCACGCGATCACATTCAGTGTCACTCTGCCGTCGACACCTACAACCACCTCCGCTGATACGCGCAGTCGCTTGCGCGCATTCGACGACAAGATACGTTCTCTTCCCGGAGTACAAGCAGTATCGGTAACGCTCGGCTCAAGGCCAATGATTCACGATTCCTCGCTGCCGTTCTGGATCGAAGGCGAGCCTAAGCCGGCACACAACAACGACATGCATCCGGCAATCTTTTACCTTGTCGAGGCAGGCTTTCAGCAAGCCATGGGAATCACTCTCAAACGCGGGAGATTTATCGCGCCGCAAGACGATGAGCGGGCGCCCATCGTGATCGACATCGACAACGTATTCGCCCGTACTTACTTTCCTAATCAGGATCCAGTTGGAAAGCGCGTCAACCTGGAGCAGTTCGATGTACAGGCTGAAATCGTCGGCGTAGTCGGGCACGTGAAGCAGTGGGGACCTGGCGCCGACGAGAAATCCGTCATTGAGGCGCAGTTCTTCTATCCGTTCATGCAGCTTCCCGAAAAGGTCATGCCTCTAGTAGCAAACGGAGTAGCCGTAGTCGTGCGCACGAACGGCGATCCAGCGGCGATCATGGGCCAGGTTCGCGGTGCGGTAAGAGATCTCGATCCGCGTGAAGTGATCTACAACGTGCAAACCATGGAAGACCTCTGGTCGAGTTCGATGTCCGCACGAACATTCTCAATGATCCTGCTGGCGATTTTCGCGGGGCTTGCACTGCTGATGGCGTGCGTTGGAATCTACGGAGTAATTTCGCATTTGGTGAGCCAGAGAACGCAGGAAATTGGAGTGCGCATGGCCTTGGGCGCTCAGCCGCGGGATATCCTGCACCTCGTGCTCACCCATGGAACAAGGATGACAACCCTAGGCGCACTGATTGGAATTATTGCTTCGCTGGGCTTAACGCGTCTTATGGCCAGTCAGCTTTTCGGCGTCAGAAGCTACGATCCTGGCACCTTTGCCAGCGTTGTTGTCCTACTGATGCTCGTCGGGATTGCTGCATCTTGGATTCCCGCGAGACGTGCAATGCACCTCGATCCCATAGTGGCGCTGCGACACGAATAGCCTTTGGCTTGTTTGAAGGCATCGACACGAAGGAAAAAAGGCGGGACCTGCCTAGGTCCCGCCTCCGAAAAGCCAATTCAGCAAAATCTTACTTGGTGATGTTGGCGCTCAGCTTGGCGTTGAGGTCGCTGGCGTCGGAGTTGATGATGCCATCGTACTTCGTGACCACCAGCAGGTTGTTGCCGGCAGGCACGAGTTCGTGCACCTGATAGCCGCTCTCGTACACCGACGTCCAGTGACGGCCGTCGTTGCTGGCGAACACTTCGTTCGACGAATCGACGACTGCGTACATGCGACGCGTGCGCTGGTCGTAGGCGAGAGCCTTGATGCTGGCGTCAGGCAGGTTGGTCTTCACCGACTCCCATCCGCCCACTGACTTCTCACGAAACAGACCTTCGGGCGAAGAAACCCAGAGAGCTGAATCCTGATCGAGGAGCATTCCCGTAATCACGGAAACCGAAGGCGCAGGCATCTGAGCGAAGCTGCGGCCATCGCTGGAGGTCATGATCGTGCGATATCCAGCTGCGGCAATGCGGTTAGCGCTGCTTCGAACGATCGCGATTGGCTCTTTGCCGGTATTGCGCTGAACCTGCCAGGACCGTCCATTATCATGCGAGTAGAGGAGTCCCGAAGTGGAACCGGCAAACCAGTTCTCGCCATCAATGCGGAGATCGGTCACATAGGGACGCCACGCAGCCGTCATGAAGACATTGCTCCACGTGCGGGTTGCTGCATCCATGCGATAGATTCCCGTATTGGTTCCGGCGACGAGCTGGCCGTTGCCGTCCTGCGCGAGCGCGAACACGTCGCTGCCGTTGAGTCCGCGGCTGAGCTGTGACCAGTGCGAACCGTTGTCGACCGACATGAAGGCGCCGCCGAACGACTTATCGTTCACAACGCCGGCATACATCGTGTCATTCTGGGACTTGTCGACGAGCACCGCGGCAATCTCGTGATGCGCAAAGCCATTATTCGAAGACGAGAAGGTGAGTCCAGCGTCGTTGCTGGCCATCACGCCGCTGCGATCGGTGGCGAGAAGAACGCGCTTCGGATTACGCGGATCGATCATCACGTCATTGATGATCAGGTTCGCGGCCGAGACACGGCGCCAGGTCAATCCGCTGTTCACGCTCTTCCACAGGCCGGTCGTGCTGCCCGCGTAGATCACGCTGCGGTTGCTGGGATCTTCCTTGATCACGCGCACGCGGCGTGAGTCCACCGGAATGGCTTGCACCTTGGTAAAGAGCTGTCCACCGTTCACGCTCTTGTAAACGCCCGTGCAGGCGCTGGCGTAAACCGTGGCCGGAGTCTTCGGATCGATGGCGATCGAGAAGACGTCGGAATCTTCGTCCATTCCCTTGGCGAGCTTCGTCCAGCTCTCACCGCCGTCGCTGGTCTTGAAGGCCAGGCGCCAGGTTCCGGCATAGATTACGTTGGAATCTTTCGGGTCGATCGCGAGCGACTGAACGTTGTGAATCTGATCAGTCGAGATGCGAGCCCAGTTGCGTCCGCCGTCGTTCGAGCGATAGAGGCCGTCGAGCGCGCCGGCGACGAGCATTTGCGGATTCGAAGGAGCGATCGCCAGTGAGCGAATCGACTTGCCCTTCATCTGCCGGAGTGACTGCCAGCTACGTCCACCATCTTCGCTGCGGAACAGTTCGCCGTTCTCGCCGTTGACGCTCCATGCAGCAACGTAGATGATGCGCGAATCGCTGGGATGAAAATAGATGTGATCAAGAACGTAGTCGCTGCTCTCGCCAATGCGGGCAAAGCGCGACCAGGTCTTTCCGTTGTCGTTGGACGAATACATCTGACCAGTGCTGGTGCTGAGCAGAATGTGGTCCGGGTTCTGAGGATCGTAAGCAAAGGTGCGAACATCGCCACCTTCAGGTCCGATCGTCGGTTGTGCGGCATAGAGCGAGCTCACTGCGAGTAGGGTCACTACCCCGAGAGCCCACACTGTGGGTAAAAATCTCTTGTTAAGTTGGAATTTCATTCTCCCCTCGGTGGCTATCGAGATGTGCTGGGTTTGCAAGTGCTGAATTTGCCACCGTTAGCGCGCAAAATGTAGATGACTAAAGTGCTCGCTACCTTTAGAAGGAACCCAATCCAGCAATCCGAAGCACCGATTGCAGCAGTTCATGTGCAGTTTTTAAGAGGAACTGCTTAGATGAAACTTGGGAGCTCACGCAATTTTGCTGAGGATTTGATTTTGGCGGCCGAAGTGAAAACGACTCTCGCTTGTTTTTGACTTGTTCCTGTAGCCGACTGCGACAGCGGCTTGTCGGCAGTCACTATCCCCACTAACAGCGAATTAAACAGCGAATTTGAAAGTTGAACACCAAAAATGCGCGAGTTCTGCCCAAAATCTGCGAATTTTCCGTTTGACCAGTGAATTAGCAGGGAATTTAAGCAATTCGTTCCTACCGCGTTGAAATTAGGACTGTTCGACTGATTTTTCTAACCGTGATCTCACGCGAACAGGGAACGAGCAGGGTTCTGTCACAAATTGTGACTATATGGTTCGTCTCTTTCGGATAGAGATATCAGCGGTTGACTTAGGTGGGGGAGCTGCTACTTGCAGCTTCTTCGGCGTTGACGTTGTTTTAGCCGATTGCCGATAGCCAATTTTTCCAGGAACCGTTCCCGTTCAACGAGCGTATTCTCCTCACAAGCCCCGAAACTTTCTATCCAGAAGCGCAGGAGACGCTATGCGATTGCTTAGAATCTGCCTCATCCTAGTGCCCTTCAGTTTTGCCGGCAGTGCCGTCGCGGCAGACCAGAATTCACTCGTAATCGTCTTCAAAGACGGCCATCAGCAAACTTTTTCTATGGCTGACATTGCGCGAATCGAATTCAAGACTCCGGACAATGTTGCCTCTCTAGGACGCGGAAACTTTCTCGGCAAATGGCGCGTCGGCGACGGTATGGGCGGACACTTCTACATCACGCTCGATCCGAGTGGCGAAGCTAAGAAGACCATGGGAGCGTCGCACGGCACGTGGACGGTAGTCGGCAATGAAGCGCGCATCAATTGGGACGACGGCTGGCACGATGCCATCCGCAGAGTAGGAAAAGCATATGAAAAGTTTGCCTTTGCGCCGGAAAAGTCGTTCAACGACTCACCTTCCAACGTGACCGATGCACAAAACTTGGAGCCACAGGCGGATTGAAACTGAAGCGGCTCGAAAATACCGCAGGCACGTTCACTTTCCTAGCAATCCATACACCGTAAGCTGGTCGCCTCCGCCGACGTACACTTTCCCGTTTGCGACGACGGGAACCGTGAATTTCACTGAAGCGCCGGCCATATCGCGGTCTCCGGCCTGCATGCCGTTGTAGAACTCGTGGGAGACATCGTTCGCGTCATAAGCGTGCAGTACAGCCGCATCGCTGAGCTGGTGATCCACCTGCAAGGTCCAGACGATCGCGTTCGAATTCCCATTTGCGGAAACAACCGGTGTGCTGCCAGGATATCCCAGAACCTGCCCCGTGTCGGAAGCGAGCGTTAACTGCCCGGCATTGACCGTGAACGACTTCAGACTGTCGCGCACTGCGCTCACGTACACCTTGTTTTGCCAAACTGCAGGCGTGCTGAAAATCCCACCAGCGAGTTGAATAGTTTGTGGGATCTGGTTGTCGTTCGCCGCATTGAAATGGCCCATATTGTCCCGATTGATGACGTACAACTTTCCTTCTTTGTTGCTGGCCAGCAGCAGATGACTCG
>DATEMI010000687.1:0-3794 GCA_035275665.1 Terriglobales bacterium
TCGGTAGTTCGGTGCTGCGCAGCGAGGCGGACCTGCCGCGCGCTGTCCACGAAATCTATCGCTGGCTGCGCGATGGATACTCGGTCGTCGCAGTCGTCTCCGCTTTTGGGAAAACTACCGATCAACTCCTGGCTTCGGCCCGCGAATATTCTGAGCAGCCTCCGGAGGGAGCGCTCGCTCTTCTGCTCTCCACCGGCGAAAAGCGTGCAGCGGCGTTGCTAGCCCTCGCGCTCGATCGCGCCGGAATTCCCGCGAGCGCCTTCGATCCCTCCCGTTTGGGGCTGCGTACCAGCGGGCGCGTACTCAACGCCGAACCGGTTCGCCTGAATGTCGGCGCGATCCGCAAGGCGCTCGACAGCTCACGCGTTGCCGTTGTTCCGGGGTTCATCGGCCAAATGCAGGATGGACGAACGTCACTCCTCGGGCGTGGCGGTTCCGATCTCAGTGCATTGTTTCTTGCCGTACATCTTCGCGGCCGCTGCCGTCTGTTGAAGGATGTCGATGGTGTCTACAACCACGATCCGCACGTGAGCGCTGCGCGATGCTACGAGTCATTGACCTGGGAAGCTGCCCTCGCAATCGGCGGCCGAATCATTCAGCAGAAGGCGCTGCGCTTCGCTCGCGAACACAACCAGAGCTTCGAAGTGGCTGCGCTTGGAGCCGAGCAGGAGACCATTGTCGGAGCTGACAGCACTGCGTACTTTCCAGTGCGAGCGAAGCGCGATCGCGTACGCGTCGCTCTGTTGGGCTTAGGAACAGTCGGCTATGGCGTTTATCAGGAACTTGCGGCACAACCGGATTTCTTCGATGTTGTGGGAATCGCAGTTCGCAATCTTCATCGGCCTGAGCAGAAGGTTTCGCAATCGCTCCTCTCAACCGACGTTTGGGAGGTCGTAACTCGCGATTGTGACATCGTGATCGAGGCTCTTGGCGGAATCCAACCGGCCGCCGATTGCATTCGGGCGGCGCTGCTTGCCGGGAAGCACGTTGTTACCGCTAACAAAGCCGCACTGGCAAATCATTCCGAGTTGCACGAGATCGGCCGGGCAGATGGCAGTCAGTTGCTCTGCTCGGCTGCAGTGGGTGGCGCGGTTCCTATTTTGGAAACAGTTCAACGGCTGGCTCGCGAGCACGAAATTGACAACGTTGAAGGAGTGCTCAACGGCACTACAAACTTCATCCTGCACGAACTTGCGCGTGGCATTCCCTTCGACCAAGCAGTGGCACAGGCGCAAGCATGCGGACTTGCCGAAGCCGATCCTTCCGCCGATCTCGATGGCAGCGACGTCGCTTGCAAGCTGGTGCTGATCGCCCGCGCGGCGTTTGGAGTGGATCTGCCGTTCGCATCCGTTCATCGCGTCGGAATCACCGAAGTCGATCCGCGGCACGTCTTCGATCTATCAAAGTCCGGCTCCGCTGTACGACTGGTTGGCTCGGTGCACCGCGACGGTGATCGCGTCAGCGCCGAGGTCAAACCCGTCGTGCTCGAAGCGGGGCAGCCGCTGGCAAATACGAATCGCGAAGAGAACTGCGTGATCGTGAAGACCACGAATGGCGAGACTCACATTCTGCGCGGCAAGGGGGCCGGCCGATGGCCGACGGCGGAAGCCGTCTTTGCCGATCTGTCGAGCTTGGTTCGCAGTCGGCTATGCGGCATCGATATTGATGCAGAAGAAGAACATTCAACAAAGATCGCAGTCGCAGCCGCTGGGGGCGTTGGCGAGGAGGCATTCGCGTTATGAAAATCGATACGAGATTAGTTCAATCTTCTGGTTGTCCGGGTGATCCTCATCGCGCCGTCACCACGCCGATCTATCAGACAGCAACGTTCGAGCAGGAAGGCGCGCTCGAATTCAGCGAGTTTGACTATTCGCGCAGCGGCAATCCGACTCGCGCAGTTTTGGAACAGCAGCTCGCCGAATTGGAACATGGGACGCGAGGCTTCGCATTCGCCAGCGGTCTGGCTGCGCTGGCGGCAGTGACTCGCCTGCTTCGCCCGGGAGATGAAATCCTTGCCGTAGATGACGTCTATGGTGGCACCTGCCGGCTCTTCTCGAAGATCCTGAAGCGCTCCGAGATTTCCGTCCGTTACGTTCAGGGCACAACCGGCGAGGACTTCGCGCATGCGTTTACCCCGCGTACCCGGTTGGTGCACATTGAAACTCCCACTAATCCGCTGCTGAAAGTAGTCGATATCGCCGGACTGGCGCATGTTGCGCATCAACACAATGCACTACTGTGTGTCGATAACACCATGCTCTCGCCATACCTGCAGAATCCGCTGACGCTCGGGGCCGACATCGTGATTCACTCCGCAACCAAGTTTCTCTGCGGACACAGCGATGTAATCGCCGGCGCAGTAGTGGTGCGCGATCCTCAGCTTGCGGAAGACCTCTATCTGATTCAGAACGGCGAAGGTGCCGTTTTGGGACCTTTCGATTCATACCTGCTGCTGCGCGGAATCAAAACCCTCGGCGTCCGACTCGAGCGACAGCAGGCCAATGCCGCTCAAATCGCCCAGTTCCTTTCCGGACATTCCGGTGTGACCCGCGTCTATTATCCATCGCTGTTGGAGAAGAAAAGCTTTGGCATTCAAGTTCGCCAGGCGCGTGGAAATGGCGCGGTAGTGAGCTTTGAGACTGGCTCGCTGGAAATTTCGCGACAGCTTGTGGAATCGTTGAAGCTCTTTCCCATCACCGTCAGCTTTGGCGGGCTACAATCTTCTGTGAGCCTGCCGGGACGGATGTCACATGCGAGCGTGCCGGCACACGTTGCCTCGCAGCGTCAATTGCCGGTTGATTTGATTCGGCTCTCGGTCGGTATCGAAGATGCAGACGATCTGATTGCCGACCTGGCCGAAGCTCTGGAAGTTGCTGAGAGCGTGCCGGAATTGCGAGCCTCCGCCTGTTGAGCGCAGGACGAGGCTCTGCAAATTCTCTGCAGGAAGCAGCAGTAGCTTCGTTCATGAACTCAGGAGGCGTGTACAACGCATGTTGAAGTTGGGAAAACAAGCTGCGGAGCTGCGAGGCCACGAAGCTGCAAAGCTGGCACTGTCAATCAAAACAACCCGAATTAAACGTCAGATGGTTGCGCTTGGCGCCATCACTCTGTTTGTAGTGGCTGCCGTTGCGTGCGGGAAGTTCTTCCCAGACGCCGGCACGCTAGTTGCGATCACGATCTCTCCGAATAATCCAACGATTCAACCGAGCAAGACACAACAATTCACGGCTACCGGAACTTTTGGTGACAACAGCACGAAAGATCTTTCGTCATCTGTCACATGGTCTTCTTCGAACGCGAACGCCGCAACCATCAATAGCTCAGGACTTGCTACTGCAGGAACGAGTACTGGAGTCAATACGACCATTACGGCGAAGTCAGGAAACCAGACAGCAAGCACTACTCTGACTGTAAATAATCAAAGCAGCAACGGATTGACGATTACCTGCGCCACTGGCTGCATTTCGGGGCAGGGTACCGGAACGTTTACTGCCCTATTAAGCTCAGGCTCGGTGACGTTTACTGCTACTGATACGAAGAACAATGCTGTCAGTCCGACCTGGAGTTCTTCCAATCCAAGCGTAGCCACATTCGCGAACAGCAGCACAGGTCTTGCCACGCTTCTTACTGCTGGTCAGACAACCGTCACCGCGCAGTCAAGCGGCGCCTCGGGATCGGTAACGCTTACGGTGCAATGAGCGGATCGGGCCGCTCGCGAAGAGGGCGGACGGCCGATTTGCACTGCCACCGGCCATCTCTACTGCCCAGCATTATGGGGAACGGAGACCGTCACT
>DATEMI010000688.1:0-19477 GCA_035275665.1 Terriglobales bacterium
CTTCGATGGTGATTTCTTTGCCGATCGCTGGCTCGTCGCCGAACAACTCTTCGGCAGTGTCGTGGCCGATCGCGATCACGTTCGCGCGCCGCTCGTCTTCTTCCTGAGTAAAGAAGCGGCCTTGCTTCAGAGCGATGTCGTACACATCCTTCACAGAGGCGGTGTCACCTTCCAGGATCGTGTTGGTTGCTTTGCGACCTTTGTACTTCACCGAATAAATACCCGCTTGAAAGATCGGGTTGACATAGCGCACGCCGGCACAAACGGAATTCACGTAGGGCAGGTCGCGCAGAGCCATGGCGTCGTCAAGTGACAACTCTTTGCGCTGAAGCAGTTCCGGTTTAGGCCTGCCAAACTGGAACACATCGAAGCGGTAGACCCAGATTACGTTCGAGCCCATCTCAGCCACCTGTTCCTGAATGCGCGAATTGAGGCCGCGCACTACGGAGGAAATGGCGATCACGGTCATCACACCGATGACGATGCCAAGGACAGTTAAGCCAGAGCGCAGCTTGTTCTTGGAGATGGTATCCATCGCCATGCGGACGGTTTCAAGATGGTCTTTACCTTGCATGATCTACAGCTCCGCCCTCAGAGCTACGATGGGGTCGAGTTTTGCAGCCTTTCGGGCCGGATACACTCCGAAAAAAATTCCTACGCTGGCCGACACGAGCAAAGCGGCAATCACGGCCCATAAAGCAATCGCCGACGGCATGCCGATCAGCAGCGTGACAACCTTCGCAATGAAGATGCCGCCGACCGTCCCGATAATTCCTCCGACTAGAGCCATGGTGCCTGACTCGATCAGGAATTGGCTGAGCACGTCGCGCCGCTTAGCTCCGAGAGCTTTGCGAATGCCGATCTCGCGTGTTCGCTCGGTGACGGAAACCAGCATGATGTTCATGATCACGATGCCACCAACTAGCAATGAGATCGAAGCAATCGCGACAGTCACGAGAAAGAAATTCTGGCTGATGCTCGCCCACAAACTGATGAAGGTCTGGTTGGTATCAATCTCGAAGCTGTCGGCCGCGCCCGGGGCATCATGGCGGCGAGTGCGGAGAATCACGCGCACCTGGTCCATGGCGTTCGTCATGGGCACGCCGACGCCGTAACCTTTGCCCCAGATCTTGATGCTGTTGCTGTTATCGTGCGAGCCGTATTTGGAGATGAAGGTCGTGAGCGGCATCATGACCCAGTTATCGCGGCTCTGACCTAGAGTCTTGCCTTCTTTTTTTCCTACTCCGATGATCGTGTAGGCGTCACCGTCAATGCGAATTTCTTTGCCGATTGGGTCGGTAGCACCGACGAGGTTCTCGAGAATGTCGTTCCCGATTACGACCACCTGGCGATTCGAGTGCTCGTCGGCATCGCTGATATTGCGGCCGTTCACGACATCGAGGTCATAGATGCGGCCCATTGAGGGAGTCCAGCCGCGAACCTGCGTGTCCGAACTGGATGCCTGCGAGAACTTCACAACACCGTTGAACTTATAAAGAGACGCACCGACTACTTTGCATTCCGTACATTCGTCGCGCACAGCCTGATAGTCATCGAGCTGAAAGTTCTTGCGCTTCTGACCTGTCATGTAGTCTTCAAAATTTGTGATGACGTTCTTCTGCTTGCTGACGATGAAGACGTCGGCCCCAAGGTTGAAGACCTTCTCCGCAACGTAGCCGTTGATGCCGTTCACGAACGTGACCACGGCGATCACCGAAGACACGCCGATCACGACTCCGAGCAGCGTGAGCACAGAGCGGAGCTTGTTCGCCCACAGCGACTGCAGGGCGATGCGCATGGCTTCACCAATGTTCATAGAACGCCCGATTGGCTCAGTTGAGTTTACGGGAATGTCAGTGGAATTGTTTCACAGAACAGGAGTGGGAGGAGATGGGGGATGCCAGCCGGGGCGTCCCTCCTGTGGCACCTCGGTTAACCGAGCCGCTCGGCGGGCCCACCCATACGGCTGCACTTCTCTTAATTCCTTCGCGCCAGCTGAGAAAGGGCGAAGGCAAACGTCAATTCGGGCTGCGGAGCCTTCACTGGCCGACGGTTCAGATAACGCTGCCTAGCAACTTCCAGCGCATCAAGCTGAACGGCATTCAAAACCTGCGGAGCGCCGATCTGCCGGGCTGCCAACGTCACCTTGGCAAAATGCTCTACCGCCTCCATCTTCAGATAGGCCGTGAGCAGGTCCTCCGCATAAGTCACGACGCCATGATTGGCGAGCAGGATGGCGGAATGCTCGGCGATGAACGGTCGGATGTTCGTGGTCAACTCAGGCGTCCCGGTCGTCCCATATGGAGCCAGGGGAACTCTTCCTAACGTCATCACCACCTCGGCGCAAATTGGCTCTTCCAGGGCGATTCCGCTACACGCAAAGGCAGTCGCGGTGCAGGGATGAGCATGCACGACTGCGTTTATATCTCGCCGATCCTGGTAAATGGCCAGATGCATCTGGATCTCACTGGAGGCGTTGTGACTGCCGCTGAGCTTCTTGCCGGAGGGATCCACAATCACGATATCCTTTGGCTCCATCATGCCTTTGCTAAAGCCGCTGGGAGTGATCATTACGCGGCCATCTTCGAGACGCACGGATAGATTGCCGTCAGTCGCAGCGACGAAGCCATTCTCGTGCAGCATGGCTCCGAAGCGTACGAGTTCATGCCGCATGCGTTCTTCACTGCCGGACGAGCCGCGCAGCGTGGCCACCTGCTCACGCAACATCGCCACCTGCTGGAACGGTATTACGGCGCCACGCAGCATGATCTCTTTCCAGTGCCCCATTACAACCTCCGCGATGCCCTTAGATGCCATTATTACGGACATCAATCAAGCAAAATCTGAAAAAGTACTGAAAAATCCAACGGCAAACAAATGGGGATTAGAGATTAACAAAGCAGGGCACAGTTCCACGAGGGCAAATCATCATCCAGCGATACATCCATAATTTGCACGGCTGACGCCCACACGGAAATTACGAGATTCTGTACCAGAAGAACGATAATCAGCGGAAGAACGGGAAAATTAAGAATATTGGTGGCTGCCAGTTCCGGCAGCGGGGAGATAAGGACGTAGAGAATGGCCGCGACTACTACCATCAATAACAGAAATTTCAGCCGGCCGTTCACACGCATAGTTTAATGCCAGTGACAAATTCCGTCATCTGCGATCTTGTCATTCAAGGCCATTTTCATCGAGAAACAACGTTAACCACCTGGATTTTCAAAAGTCGCGCCTCCCCTCGAGGCGGGGACATACTTCGGTAACGGCGGCCAGAGAGCCCCGGTAATCTTGTTGGGAAAAGCTGCATCCAATAGGCTGACTACAGTCATCCGGGGGCTCTTATGAGCGTGGCTATTGTGTTCGCGGCGGTATTGGCGGTTTCGTCCATACTGCGTCTGCATGCTCAAAAAAAGCATTGAGCGAGCGGCTCTACAGAGCTTATCGCTCCGCCAGTTTGTCCCTCCTTCCGGCAGCGCTTCCTCTCGTTGCAGGAGATCTTTCCCAAATTGGAATAAGATGGCATTACCCTGAGCCTTTCGCTTCATCCTGAAGCACGGAAAAGCACGAGTCAGGATGACGGGGAGTCCCGACCGGCATCTACGACGACAATAGAACAGCGGGAGATCACGGCATAGAGTATCGAAATGGGAAAGTCGCGCTTTATATACATCGCGGCGAGTATTTGCTTCTGTGCTGTTTCCACTTTTGCGCCCTTGAATGCCGAAGGCAAGCAGGATGCATCGCCCTCCTGGGTGCTGCACAAGCAGAAAGTACAGGCAGAGAAGCTGGATCTGGAGCCCGCAGAGCGCCCCTGCGTGAACTGGGGATGGGCAGCGGTCGTAGCTGACATGGCAGCCGCCCGCGGCATTCACATCGGCCAACAGTATTTCATCGACAGACTCTACGGCGGCTCGCGTTGTCTTGATGCGGCCGGAGATCCCGAGGATCTGGCTAAGCAAATCAGCCATGACTATGTGATGACGGACGGCCAGAAGTTTGCCTTGGAGGCGCAGTTCGTTCCGGGAGCCCCTGCGCAGATCGACTCGCTAATCGCCTCAATGCGTCAAAATCGGCCTCTAATGCTGCTGTGGCGCCATCACCCTTACCTGCTTACCGGACTCACATACGACGAATACATCGCAGAATCGGGTAACAAAATGTTTGTCGTCACGGAGTTGCAACTCTTCGATCCACTTGGAAAAGAAGGTAAGCGCACCATTGTCTTCTCTCGTGATCAAGACAGCCCCGGCGAGATTAATGGCGTCCTCGATTTCACCGTCTATACGAAATAGCCGAAACCGGCATCTATGTAGAAGGAAGTTCAGCGAAAACGCAAGTCAGACTGAACTCTGTCGGAAGCTCGATCCGAGGTTTTCATGTCACCGCTTCGCATGCTGTTCGTGGACGACGAGCCGAGCATCCGACTCACACTCCCGGCTATTCTGCGCATGCATGGCCACGCGGTCGAAGTTGCCGCGAGCGTTTCCGAAGCTCTGGCGGCAATCCAGTCTCGCAAATTCGATGTGCTGATTTCCGACCTAAACATCGGCAATGCCGGTGACGGATTCACGGTAGTCAGTGCGATGCGCCGTACCCAGCCGGAATGTGTAACTCTGATTTTGACTGGCTATCCCGGCTTCGAGTCAGCCTTGCAGGCAATTCGCAGCCAAGTCGATGACTACCTCGTCAAGCCTACGCAGATCGAGCGCTTGGTAGAAACCATCGAGCACAGGATTTCGGAACGCACACCTCACAGACCGCTCCCAATCAAACGAGTTCGTGACATCATGGAAGAGTGCCAGGATGAGATCATCGATCTGACGGTTTCCTCCGTGTCTTCACGACGAAGGTCGCGCAAGGCTGACGTGACCCGTGGCTTTTCTGAATTGGTGTCGGCCCTGGTAGTTGGTCTTGAACCAGGCAGAGAACGCGAGAGCTTCGCGCAGGGAGCTGCGCACGGTGCGCTGCGCCAGGAGCAGAGCTGTTCCATCGACGATCTCTTTGAGGAATTTCGCGCAATGGAAAGAGCGGTTTATGAGGTGGTGCAAGAAAATCTATTGGCCGCCGATGTAAGTAATCTCGTTCCCGACCTGCGCGCCTTCAACGATCACGTGCAGGACGTGCTTCGGCACGCGGTAAACGCATTTCTCGCGCACCGCGTTGCTGCGTGATAATCAGCTTGTAGCTCGCGTCCGCGGGTCTCAGTTATAAGGCAAGAACACCGAAAATGTAGTGCCGTGCATGCGCCGGGTCGAACTCTTTAGCCGGATCCTCCCCCCTTGTTTTTCCAGCACGCCCTCCGAAACCCATAAGCCAATACCCGTTCCACGTTCGCCTTTTGTGGTGAAGAACGGTTCGAAGATATGCGGTCGCACGTCAGGAGGAATCCCGGGACCGTTGTCGGCGACGAGCACGCGAACTCCCATCCTGCGTGAAGCCCAATCCCGGCCGTGTTTTACCCGAACCTTGACAATCCCGCCGCGCGGCACGGCATCGACCGCATTCACGATGAGATTCGAGAAGACCTGCCGCATCTCGCCGGGAAACGCCTTGATCGAAGCGTCGTTTTCGAGCTGCGCTTCGAGCTGGACGCTTCTGTTCTGCGCGCCGGCGTTGTACAGCTCAACGACATTGCTTACGAGCTCAGAGATTTTCACGTCGATCGGCGACGAAGCTTCGCGATAAAAGCCAAGCGCCTGCTTGGCAATGTGGCCGATGCGATCGACTTCTGCCATAGCGATCTGCGTGTAGTTGCGCGCGGCCTGGTCCAGGGAAGTACTTTTGTCGAGTAGATACAGCAGATGCGTAACTGCTTCCAGCGGATTGTTGATCTCATGCGCCATAGTTCCGGCGAGGCGTCCAGTAGCTGCGAGTTTTTCAGTTTTGCGCAATGCCTCTGTGGCGCGATTACGCTCAGTGACGTCACGTGCGATGGTTGAAGCTCCCACGATCTCGCCTCCGGTATTGCGCACCGGTGAGACCGCCATCGATACTTCGACCGTTGATCCATCTTTGCGCAGGCGAATAGTCTCGATATGCTCGATCGACTCGCCGCGGCGAAGGAGTTCAAGAATATCGTCATTCTCGTGCAGGCGATCGGAAGGAGTGAGGCGCGAAACATTCTGCCCAATCATCTCCGCAGCGGAGTATCCGTACATTTTTTCTGCACCGCGATTCCAGCTCTTGATTTGTCCATCGAGATCCTTGCTATAGATCGCATCTTCCGAGCTTTCAACGATCGCCGCCAAACGGCTCATGGCTTCCTCTGCGCGCTTCTGGTCATCGATATCGGTGAAGGTTCCCAGCCAACGCGCAATCTCGCCTCTTTCATTGCGCAGAGGAAGAGCGCGTCCGAGGTGCCAGCGGTAGTTGCCCGCAGAATCTCGCAGTTTGGTTTCAATGACTAACGGAGCGCCCGATGAGAGCGATTGCTTCCATGCCGACACTGTTTGATCCAGGTGATCAGGATGGACGCGCTCCGGCCAAGGCTCCTCTGCATTGGAAGGCGCCCCGGTGTACTCAAACCAGCGCTGGTTAAAGTATTGCGGAGTTCCATCGCGCGTGGTCGCCCACACGATCTGCGGTATGGCTTCGGCCAAGACGCGGAAATGAGCCTCGCGCCGCCCAAGTTCGCGTGCGAGCGCATCGGAGCGGGTGAGTGAAGTCTCGTAGGTACGTGACAGAGCGAACAGCTCGTAGCCTATGAAGATGACGATAATCGCCGCTACTGCGAGTGCAAGCAAAATGCCCAGGCGCGATGTGAAGCGCGTCGCGTTGTGCGCGGAAATCTGAGCGTTGTTGCGGCGCTCTTCTTCACTCGCAACCAGCGACGCAAAGTTATCGCGGATGTTGTCCATCAGGAACTTACCGCGTGCGTTGTCGATCTCCGCTGCTGCAGTAGCTCCCGCTCGACGCTGGCGGATGGCATCTTCAGCAAATTTGTGCCAATCGCTAAACGCTGTCTTGATATGGGAAACGTGCTGTTCCTCTTGTATGTCCTCCTGTTCGATCAAGTCATCGAGCGCTTGCAGCGCAGCGTCCACCTTGGGTCCGGAGCGCTCGTAGGGCTCTAAGAAGTCCCGGCTCCCGGTCGCGAGATATCCACGTACGCCGGTTTCCATATCGAGAATCAAAGCCAGGCTCTGATAACTTTGGGTAACAATCTGACCTGAGTGCTGTACGGCGTGATCTGCCGCTACGACCTGCCGAACCGCCCACAGCAGCGCCGCACAGAACAGCGCCACCATCAGGAAGGGCAACACGATGGCCACGACCAGGGCCCGTCGAAAACGCGAACGGTCAAGCGGCGACGAGGTTCGCAGATAAGAACGCCGTTCGTGATTGTTGGCCGGAGCCTTCGGTTTTTCTGATCGTCCTGAAGCGGGACCGGGTTCTGCGTTGGATGCAGGAAGACTGCGGAGTTCGGACGGTAAAACCAAGGGGAACCTGCTCGCCTGAAGCTTAGAAAAGCCTATCTTAGCCCACTTGCACGGACCTGCGGGAACAGCTTGGGAACCCTCAGCCTTTTTGGAGATCCTTTGCCCCAGGGCTGCCTCAGCGGGGGGGAGTTGGAGCTTAATGGCTGCCAAATTGCGACTCTCATTTCCCAATACAGAACGTGCTGAAGATCAGGTTCAGAATGTCCTCCGTTGTCGTCTGGCCTGTAAGAGCATCGAGTGATTCGAGGGCCGAATGCAAATCCATCAGCAGCATCTCGTGAGGTATACGATTACGCACGGCATTTTCGGCCGCTGACAGTGCGCTGAGCGACTCTTCGACCAGCTTCCTTTGCCGCAGATTAGTAACAAAGCCGCTTTCCTGCTGCTCATGCCCGCTCCCGCCGCCCTCGGCAACGATGCGCTCGCGGAGCTCGTTAATACCTTTGCCTGAGATCGCTGACGTGCAAATCTCCGCGAGATGGTTTCGGCCCTGCACAAATTCCGTTTCGGAACCCAGATCGATCTTGTTCCGCACCAGGATCCTTTTTCGTCCTTTGGTCGCATCGAGCAGGCGTTGCTCCTCTTCGAGGTGCTGAGCGGAAGCGTGATCCCTGACGACAAGAACGATATCTGCATCTGCCAAGGCCTCATAGGCTTTTCGGATACCGATCTCCTCCGCTTCGTCAGCCGCCGCGCGAATTCCTGCCGTGTCAACCAGCCGGATCGGAATTCCGGAAAGGGAAACGGTTTCCGCAACCAGGTCGCGCGTAGTCCCCGGAATGGCAGTGACAATGGCCCGCTCACGTTCTACCAACCGGTTGAAGAGGCTGGACTTGCCCACGTTCGGACGGCCCACGATGGCGAGCGTGAGTCCGTCGTGCACGATGCGCCCATACGCAAAAGACTCCGCCAGGGCAGTAAGTGGCCTTCGGACTTCGTCAATGGAAGCGAGTATCCGCTCGTCGGCAACGATGCCTACATCGTCTTCGGCAAAGTCAATCCCCGCCTCGAGCAGCGCAACTAACTCGACGAGCTTCTTCTTTATGGGAGCAATCCGCCGCGAAAGCGCACCCTCCAGTTGCCGCGCGGCCGCCTTAGCCTGAAAGAGCGTTTGCGATTCGATCAGATCGCGGACGGCTTCCGCTTGAGTGAGGTCGATCCTGCCATGCAGGAAGCCCCGCATCGTGAACTCACCCGGCTCCGCAAGGCGTGCGCCGCGATTGAGCGCCTGCTCGACTATGTGCTCCAGCACTACCGGAGCGCCGTGAGCTGAGATCTCAATGACATCTTCGGTTGTGTACGAATGCGGTTTCTCGAAGAAGGTAACAACAACTTCATCGACCCGCTCCCCCGACGTGGGATCGAGCAACTCACCGAACACTGCTCGTCCCGCTTCGAGAGGCCGTTTCAGCCGCAATAAAGGCTCGATTAGGCGTCGCGCATCGGCTCCGCTCAGGCGTACCACCCCAATGCCGCCACGGCCGGGAGGCGTGGAGACGGCTACGATCGTGTCGTCCAAATGCACTTGGAAATTCTAACGACTGCGGTTAACCACAGTTTGCACGGACTTTGGCGCTCCACACGTTCGGAACGTGTTTAATGGGCGACCAATATTTGCCGGCCGTGCCCGACGACGCAAATCGGTAGAGACATACTTCGCGAACGCCAGCCGTTACGGTTTAATCCCAAGTGCGCTCGCCTGAGACAGCAGCCTATCAAGTTGGTTGAGCGCGCTTTGGGCAGCTCCTGTCGCCTGCTTTGTAGGCGCAGCATCAGCACTCTCGACGACTCCAAGAAGATGCGACAGTGACATGTTGACTTGTCGCAGCGTCACTGCACTTGGAGCAGGAGCGCCTTCCTCTTCTTCTCCGCGGGATGCGCCGGCAAGTTCAACGAGTTTGCGATCGAGATCTGGATTCGGCTGCTGTTTTAGCGCGGCGCGGCGTTCCTCAATCTGGCGCAAAGCGGATCCAGCGCGCTCCATGGCGTCGTAGATGCGCTTGGCCAAGTTGAATTGCTGAATGAAAACCTGCTGCGTGGCTTTAACCCTCGGATCAGGCGCGAGCTGCAGCGGCTGTTCATAGCTCTTGCCCGCAGCGGTTAGCCGCACGCGATATGTGCCGGGAACGACAAGAGGTCCTTGCGGCAAAGATTCCGTCTTCAGATTTGCAACTGCCATTGCGTACCCGCCGCCTCCGCGAGGTGGCGAATAACGCAAATCCCAAATGAAACGATGCATGCCTGGCTCGACCGAAAGCATTTCCGGTTTTGGAAGCCAGTAATTTGGGAATGGCGGAGGCACACGCGGCACGATCGGGCGGTCGTTGCTGGAATAATGCCGAACTACCCGACCGGAAGAATCGAGAACATCGAGCGTGCCTTCGCCTGTCGTTTGTTCGAGGTTGTAGTAGATCACTGCTCCAGCGGGAGGATTCTGACCTTGCGGTTCTTCGGGAGGAAGCGGCGTATCCGCGTTGACGCTTCGGCGCACGCGAAATGTATTTGCCGGTTTGAACAGGTGTGCGGGTTCATTCGCGAATTGCGCGCTGATTTGCCGGAGCGGAGACAAGTCGTCAAGCACCCAAAACGAACGGCCGTGGGTCGCGACCACGAGGTCATTGTTTTTGATCACCAAATCATGAATTGGCGTTACCGGAAGATTGAGTTGGAGAGCATTCCAATTCGCGCCATCGTCGGTCGAGACGTACACGCCGAACTCGGTTCCGGCAAACAAAAGCCCTTTTCTGATCGCATCTTCACGAACCGCACGCGCAAAGGAAGTCGCCCCGATGCCGCTGATGATTTTTGTCCAGGTCTTTCCATAGTCGTGCGTGCGGTAGATCCATGGCGACATATCGTCCAGCCGATGACGGTCGATTGCAACATACGCCGTGCCCGCCTCGAAGTGACCAGCATCGATCATGCTGATCTTGCTCCAGTCGCTCAGGCCAGGAGGCGTGACGTTATTCCATGTCTTGCCGCCATCGCGTGTGAGCGACACCACACCTGTATCGCTGCCGGTCCAGATCACGTTATCGTCGAGCGGAGATGGCGCAACCGTATAGATCACGCCGTAGCCGCGGGCTTTGGCGTTGCTGATCGTTGTGGGCCCTGACTGCGGATTCTTTGGCTCGAAGCCAGTGAGGTCGGGGCTGATTTGCTGCCAGCTTGTACCGCGATCGGTAGAGCGGAGAAGATACTGCGCACCGAAGTAGAGGGCATGCGAGCGCGGCGAAATCACGATCGGAGAGGTCCACGTGGCGCGCAGCTTGCGCTGCGAGATCTCGGTGCCGAACGCCTGTACCGGCAGCGGCGAGACGTCCTGCGTCTGGCCAGTGATACGGTCGAAGCGCAGCACCGGGCCGTACGGATCGCCACCATACACCGTGTTTGCGTCAGCGGGATCGGGAGAGATGTATCCACTCTCGCCAGAGCCTACCGAGTACCAATTCCGGAATGTGATCGAACCGTAGTCGCTGCGGCTCTGGATCGCTGCCGTTCCGCTGTCCTGCTGCGAACCGTAGATACGGTATGGAAATTCGTTGTCGGTGATTACGTGGTAGAACTGCGCCGTGGGCTGGTTGTACCAGGAGCTCCAGCTCTTCCCGCCATCGACGCTGATCGTCGCTCCCTGATCGCTGCCGGTGATCATGCGCTCAGGATTGGTCGGATCGATCCAGAGCGCATGATAGTCGTCGCCGCCGGGCGCGCCTTTAATCGCCTCCCAATCCTTTCCGCCGTCCTGGGTGCGATAGATCGAAACATTGGGGAGGTACACGGCATCGGGATTCTTTGGATCGATGGCGATCTCGCCGAAATACCACAGTCGCCCGAGAATGCGGGAGTCAGTCCCGATTCGGGACCAGCTTGAGCCGCCATCATCCGAGCGATAGAAGCCGGCTTGCTTGGAATCCTTGTTGTCGATGAGAGCGTACAGCCGCTTGCCGCCGGTTCCAGCCGCGGCGCGAATCCCCACGCGTCCCCAGTCGCCTTGGGGCAAGCCTGCGCCCGTGAGCTTTGCCCAAGTCTCGCCTTCATCAGCGGAACGATATATAGCGCCATTCCCATTATCGGGCGGGTACTGACTCCATGGCGGACGTTGGACGTGCCACATGGCCGCATACAGAACGCGCGGGTTATCAGGATCGGCCTCAAGATCAATCGCGCCGGTTTTGTCGTCGAGGAACAGAGACTTCGTCCAGGTGCGTCCACCATCAATCGACTTGAACACCCCGCGTTCCGAATTGGGACCGTAAGCGTGTCCGACTGCGGCGACCAGGACTACGTTGGCGTCGTGCGGATCGACCACGATGCGCGCAATCTGGCGCGAGTCTTCGAGGCCAATGTGCTCCCACGTTGCGCCGCCATCGGTGCTCTTGTACATGCCATCGCCTGTCGAGAGATCGGAGCGTAAGTCAGGCTCGCCAGTCCCGACATAAATCACATTCGGATCGGAAGGCGCGAGCGCCATCGCACCCACTGATGCCACGTTCTGCGAGTCAAAGATCGGATTCCACGTAAGACCACCGTTGGTCGTCTTCCAGACTCCGCCACCGACGCTGCCGAAGTAGTAGACGTTCGGATTGCCAGGAATGCCCGCAACGGAAACCGTTCGTCCGCCGCGAAATGGCCCAACGAGCCGCCACTGGAGACCCTGATACAGCTTGGGATTGAGTTGTTGACCGTCTGCGGTCGAAATCAGAAATAAAGAAACAAGAAGAGCGGAAAGAAACCGTGCTGGAATGGACACGCGCGAAATTGTACAAGATGAGCGCTTGGCACCTTGCGGTCACGGTGTTCGACAAATATGCTTACGCTGCAGCAAACGACCCGTGGCGAATCTCGCCGGGGGCCATCTCATCGACATAGCACCACACCCATGCTTCGCCCGGCTCAATCGACCGGATGAGCGGATGCTTGGTTTGATGGAAGTGCTTGGTCGCGTGCGTGTTCTTCGATGAATCGCAGCACCCTACATGGCCGCATTCGAGACAGAGCCGCAAATGAACCCAAGTGTCTCCCGTTTTCACACAATCTTCGCAGACGTGCTTGTCGCTCTGCGTAACGTGGATTCCATTCGTATGTTTGCAGTGCATAAGTTACCTTCCTATATGCTCAAGGCTTGCCAGACTCACTGCACGAGCTTAAATCAATCACTGCGAGCACCGAGCGCATTTATAAGTGGTATTAGACGACATACAACGAGCTATTCAACATTAGGGTAGCGCAAGCATTTAGCTGTTACGAGCCGCGTACCACATATTCTTTAGATCGAACACTCTCCAGAACGCCTAATCGCGCAGCACAGTCCTGCAGGATCCCTTCTTCCCAAGCTGGACGTTTCGGATTTCGTGAATGAGGCAGGTCAGATGGGATTCGTCCAATTGAATGCAGAAAGACGGCTGCCGAATGCTTGTAAGCGGGCACTGGATCGCGAAAAGCAATATTGCCAAGATACTGCAGCGCGTCCGAGAGCTCGTAGTATGCCGGGTCACCCGATTCCCACAGCCGGTCGCGCTCGGCAAACTTCTCTGGGGCGAACGTGGCGAGTCCGAGCAGGTAGTCCGACCCGTACTCGATCATGTCGATGCCGAGATCGTTTCCGGTGTAGATGGCAAAGTCGGGGCGGCGTTCATCGCGTAGCGCTAGACGCTTGAGTTCAACTAAACGGTCGAGTGAAGAATGCTTCATACCTTTCATTTCGGGAATATCGAGCAGGCCCTTAATGACATCGTCATCGTAGATCTCGCCGTTGGGAGCGAAGACCGGGCCAAGCTCGAAGCCGAGTACATGGTCGTAGCCCTTGCAGATATTGCGATACACCGAGATCTTTTCGCTTGCAGATTTCCCATGCAGGCGAGCCGTCTGAAACAAAATGGGAATCCCTCCGAAACTGACGATTCGATCCATCTCGCGGCGATAAAGGTTGACCAGATCGCCTGATCGGCCTTCGATGTAAGCTCCAGCAACAAATGGCGCTCCTTTGCCCAGGGCGTCGCACGTCCAGCCAAGAACCTGTTCCATCTCGGATTCAGACAGGTAATTCACGTAGCCCGTATCCATATTCACTGCATTCATCAGCCCAGAGTGGTGGGTGGCGATCAGATGTCTCTGAAATGCATTAACGGCAATCTCGCCGCTTTCTAAATACGGCAGAAGCGCGGCAGCGATGCCCCGCACCTTGCGTCCTGGTTTTTTCCTCGACAGAAGCTCTTTAATCCCCATTTGCGCTTTCCTTCACCGCCGCTGCATTCGTCAGTGCTGGCTGTTTAGGCTCAGCTTGCGCCTTAATAGCTCTGAGCTGCGCACCGTCTTCCGAATCTTTGTAATAAGCATCGAGGGGATAGCAGCCTGACGGCAATCCGCTGCGGGGAGCTGTCGTGCAATCGCTGAAGGTTCGGCAGATGCGCTTGCGTTGTGTGGCAGCACCGTTCATCGCATCCCAGAGAATCTCCGGATAGCTCAGCACCATGCGCCCTAGTCCGACGGCATCGACCCAACCTTCACGAATGGCGGCCTGCGCGACGTGTGGGAGAAAATCCTGCAGATAACTGTAGGCTGAACCAACGAATACCATTTGGGGAAACTTGTGCTTCAGCTCGCGGGTGACGCCCATTTGCCGCGCCACTCCAACAAGAGGATCTTCCGGCGGCAGATATCCATCTGACGGCGGATACAATGCGGGCCGCTGCACGTGCGGATTGTAGTAAGGACTGCCTCCGGTGATGTTCATCAGTCGAATTCCGAGATCCTGCATGAGAGCGATGAACCGCTCCGCCTCGGTGAGGTCCGGTTTAGTGGGCTTGTTCTCGTACACTCCGAAGCCGAAGCGATAAGGAAGAGCAGCATCTTCGGGAATTCCAGGTCCCGGCTTTCCATTGATCGACTGGCTGGGATCAGGCCGAAATGGAATCAGGTCGAAGGCCGAGAGCCGTACTCCGATTCCCAATCCGGGAGCATCGGAGCGAATGCCGTCCACAATCTGCTTGAGGAAGCGTGTGCGATTCTCGAAGCTGCCTCCGTATTGGCCTTTACGCTCACGCGCACTCAGGAATTCGTGCCCAAGGTACCCGTGGCAGTGCTTGATATCGACGAAATCAAAGCCAAGCTCGCGGACCATCTTTGCTGCCCGCACAAAGTCCTGGATGATCGATTGAATCTCGGAATCGGTCAGCAAAGGATAGTCAGCAGCCAATCCCATGCGCCGATCCAAAATGGGATGACGATATAGAATCTGAGGCTCAGCGCGATCTTTTTTGTTCGGACGGCAGAACCTGCCGGAATGCGTGAGCTGAAGACCAATCAGCAGTCCATTGGCGGATCCGGTGGTCTGTCGATGTTCTTCGATCAGCGCTGTGCGAAGCTGTTGCAGTCCCTTTTGCGTGTGTGGTGCGATCACCAGTTGATTGGGATTCGCGCGTCCGGCATGGCAAACAGCTACGGCTTCACCGCCCCAGATGAGCTTGGCGCCACTCTGCCCAAAGCGTCGCCACCGTCGAAGAGTGCTTTTGGTCGGATTGCCGTCGGCAGCGCCGTCCCACCCTTCCATTGGCTGTACGGCGATGCGATTGCCAATCTTGATGTCTCCGAGCACTAACTCGCGACTGATCGGAGACTCGGTGCCAGCGGTCACGTGATCGTCACAAGGAATGCTGACGCCGAGAGCACGCAAGTGAGCGCGAAAATGTTGAGCATCTTTCATCGCGGCAACTCGCGCAATTGTGCTCATGCCGGCTGCCTCCTCGGAAGCAGCGTTGCAACAAAAGCTCCCAGCAAGGCGATTGCGATGAGAACTGCAAATCCCGCGGAGTAAGTTCCTCTCACATCGCGCAGATGGCCGACGAGCCACGGAGACATGGCCTCCGCGATTCCGTCGGCCGTCAGGATTACGCCAAGCAAGCGCCCGAGAATCTGAACGCCGAATATCTCCGCCGTCATCAGAGGAATGATCATGTAATCTCCGCCGAGTCCGATGCCGAAAATGATGGCGAATACATAGACCGGAGCAATTGCGGGTGCCAGAAAGAGAAACGGTATGGCTGCCGCCACTAGCAGATAGATGGTGAACATTACGTGCTTCACAGCGAAGTGATCCGCGAGCCAGCCCATGAGCAATCGTCCGCCCATGCTAAAGGTGAGAACCAGCGACAGAATGCGCGTGGACTGCGCCTGGGAGTAGTGCTGGTCGAGACTCAGAAATAGCTTTAGGTTTTGCTGAGTTCCACTCACCGCGGCGATCGAGCACATGCTGGCGATCAACAGAAGGTAAAGAGGCAGCGATTTAAACGCATGGCCGATCGGAGGAGACGCCGCGCGTGGCGTCTGGAGCTCTGATGCCGGTGTGTCCCGCACAAAGTACGCGAATGGGAGCGCGATCACGATCACCAGCAGTCCCAGGACTTTGAGCGCGTCCTGCCATCCAAAATGTTTCTCGAGCCAATGAGAGATCCACGGTGAGATGGCGCCACCTAATCCGATTCCGAAGTAAGCCAGACCCATGGCTTTGCCGCGAGCTTTGTCGAACCACCGCGTGAGCAGCACCTGATTAGGGAGCGGTCCGCCGCAAACGTAGCCAAGTGCGTTAAACAGATAAAACAGGTAGAACATTCCCAGAGTAGAAATGCTCCCGAGTCCGATCAGTGCCGCTCCCGCCATCAGAATGCCGGAGATCATCAGCACTCGCGGCCCAAAGCGGTCGACCAGCCAACCGGCAAGGAATCCGAATGCGGGTCCGATCACCAGCTTGCTGATGGCGTTTCCCGAAGTGACCTGGGCCCGTGTCCATCCAAACTGCCGGACCATAAAGTCGTAAAAGAACGGCAGTCCCCAAAGCGAGAGTCCGACGATGCAAAACAGCGCTAGAAACGCCGTAGCCAGGGCATGGATCGCTCCGCGTCTTGCGAAGAGCTGACGATCGATAGCCAGGCTTGGAGTGGTCATGCTTAATTAGTCGGCCTGCTGGTCCTTGAGTCCGTTAAAGTATGCAAGCCTTTCTGCACAATTGAAGACGCTATTGCGGCAACCGAAACAGCTCCTGCAAGTAGAAAAGCTGCGGACGTGACAGTTCGCGGAGACTTCTCGTGGACCTAGGCACCCCTCCCCCCTCCCCCCTCTTTTTCGCAAAATACATTTTCCAAACGACTTAGCTCGTTTGTTTCGTGTTTTTCCCAATTTTGTACGCAATATGTTGTATTCGAAATTCGAAGTACCGAGATCTTGTTTATTACTTTTTAGTAATTACCCCTTTCTGCGCAGTTCTGCGCATTTCCGCAGACGACGCCAGACATTCGTGACCGCAGTCTGAACGGCGAGGGCTTCCTCCAGCGCCGGAAGTTGAAAAAGCTCGACCGTCGCTTTCGCCCATTTTTTGACCTGAAGCAAACGGGCCCTTTCCGGTGAGATTTGACGCGCAAAATTCATCGATAACTATCGAGGTATGAAGGACATAGTTCAGAAGTTTGAGGACAATTAACGCTTGGGGTAACGCCGAATTTCCACGGGGTTACCCCAAAATTTCGGCGGGGTAACGCCGAATTTTCCACACGGTAACCCCGAGATTCTCACGGGGTTACACCAGCCCGCCGACACCCGCGGGACTCATCGAGCGCCGCAAGCATCCCGTTTCGGAACTTCGCGCCGCCGCTCTCCACGCTTCACTCACGCCCATACTTCTGTGCTATGACGAAATAGGGCGAAAGTCAAGCGAAATCAGCGAGAAGTCTCTACGGGAATTTCTCTCACATACCAGAGTGCCCGGCAGGCATCCATTCCCAATTCGGCACTGAATTATTCAACGAAGACCAGCACCGCGAATCGCAGCGTCTTCTGTGTTAGAAGTTCGCGCATTCAGCTCCGGATAACCAGAAGTATTAGGCTCCCTTTTTCCGGTCGGAGATTGCGGTAAGCATGAAAGCGATAGCTGTCTCTGCTTGTATCAACCCAGTTTCAAGGGGCACGACGAGAGGGTTCAACTCAGCGGCATGCGTGCCGAGGTTCACAGCATCTTTCTCCGTCGTGATGAGTTGTGAACCGGGATGCCGTGCCAGAGCAGCATTCAATCGCGCGACGTCGTCTGAGGTATAGCGGTGGTGATCGCGGAAGACGATCTCCTCGCGAACATCCATGCCACTCTTTCGCAGAGCGTAGAAGAATCTCTGTGGACGTGCGATTCCGCAGAACGCGATTACCGGACGATCGAATTCGGGAACCATGACATTCCGCTCGATTCTCCAGACCTGGAACTCGCCTCGGGGCAGTTGATCTTGGGGAAAGTCTTGGTCCACGACAACAACATCTGCCCGTTGCAGTGCTGAGAGAGGCTCGCGAAGGCGCCCTAAGGGCAAGAGCTTGTCAGAGAGAACTTCCTGATTCAGCAGCACAATATCGAGGTCGCGATGGAGTTGGCGATGCTGGAAGCCATCGTCGAGCAGGTGGACTCGATTCGCTTGCGCGGCTCCGATAGTTTCTTCCGCTTCCAGTCCAGCATCGAAACGATCCTCACCGACAAAAACAGGACAGCCAAGCTTACGTGCGATGAGCAGAGGCTCGTCCCCGAATTGCTCGGGAGTACCGTCCGGGTCCACGCGCAGCACGCCCGTGGTTGTGCGACGATAGCCTCGCGAGAGCACATCGACTTCAATTCCGCGCTGCTTCAGCAACTCGCCGAGCATGACGACAAATGGAGTCTTGCCGGAACCGCCAACGGAAATGTTGCCCACGCTGATCACCGGCCACGACAGTCCGCGCGCGCGCAGGATCTCGCGATCGAAGCAGTAGTTGCGCAGTGCGACGACAGAGCGATACAGGGAAGCGCCGATCATTAGTGCGATGCACTCAGGTTCGTAACTGCGATGCTTTGACGATCGAGTAACTCGACGATCGCGGCTATGGTGCGCTGTGTGCTCCCACGTCCACCTTCCGCAACGTGAAAAGCTCGCGAGCCGAACTGGGTAGCTTCATGCGGCTGCTGCAGCAGACGAAGAACGGTCGCACTCAGCTGTTCCGTGTTCACTACAAGCACGGCATTGCTCGCGAGAAAGGTCCGCACGATCTCGCGAAAGTTCTCATAGTGAGGGCCGACGAGAATTGGTTTGGCGAACTGTGCCGGTTCGAGAATGTTGTGCCCGCCGCGAGGAACGAGCGATCCTCCAACAAAGGTAATCTCGGCGACCGAGTACACGGACGCCAGTTCGCCGATGGTGTCGACCAGAAGGACGCCACCAGCAAGCTGATTTCCGCTCCAGGTTGAGCGCCGCCAGAAGTTCAGGCCCGCACTATGCAGCAGTTCGGCCACGGCATCAAAGCGCTCAGGATGCCGCGGTGCAAGGATGATGAGCGCCTTGGGATACTCTCTCAGTACCGATTTGAAACAGGGGATCAGCAGCTCCTCTTCGCCTTCGACGGTACTGCCGAAGACCAGAGTCCGCTGGTTGCCTTGCAGAACCCGGCGAAGCTCTCGCGACAACGCGGATTCAGCAGGAGCCTTCACATCAAACTTCAAATTGCCTGCCACTCGCACGCGCTCGGCATCTGCTCCAATGGCAATGAGGCGCTCATGATCGACTTCCGTCTGCGCGAGGAAGAGATCGATATTGCTAAGCACTCGTTTCAGCAGAAAACGAAACCGCTTATATCCGGGAAAGGAGCGGTCGGAGATGCGCGCGTTCACGACCGCAATCTGGCAGCCGCTTCCTTTGGCGATGTGCAGCACATTGGGCCAGAACTCCGTTTCTGCGAGCACCAGCATTGCCGGCTGGATCGCAGCTAAGAAGGGACTAATCGCAAACGGAAGGTCGAGCGGCAGGTAAAAGACCCATTCTGGTCCGAACTTCTCTCGTGCGAGGGTGTGGCCTGCTAAGGTCGTCGTCGAAACGTAAATCTCGCGTTCCGGGAATTGCTTCCGCAGAGCATTCACCAGTCCGCTGATCGCGAGTACTTCGCCTACGGAAACAGCATGAATCCAGATTGACTGTTGAGGCGCAGCCGCACGCTTCAACCGGGCAGGCACCGAGCCCAGTCGCTCCTTTAGCCCT
>DATEMI010000689.1:0-15456 GCA_035275665.1 Terriglobales bacterium
CATAGTTCTTGACGAGTATCTGCTGCAGTCGTACGGGAGCCGTTTCGGCCTGCAGCACGCTATCGATCAGGTCGAGGGTTGCGCCGTGATGCGGGCAATCCAGCAAATAGAGAAGTTCCAGGATCATCTCTTCTTCCTTCCGTTGCTCCTGGATATCTCGGTGAGTGCCGGGCAATTCTCGCTTTTGCCGAGCGCTGCTCTGCGCAAATTTGCCTGGCAACGAACCATAGTTTGCGTTAGCTCGCGTTCCAGTCTGCGCAAGGCAGTGATCTTCGCCTGAACTGAGGCAATCTTGCCTTCGAGCATCTTCTCGACCCTGGCGCAGTCAGGATGCTGTGTGTTCTTCAGGATGAGCAGGTCACGGATCTCCTGCAGCGAGAAGCCGAGCTCCTGGGCATTCCGGATGAATTCGAGGTCGGAGAGGTCCGATTCCGAGAACAGCCTGAAGCCGCCGCCGGAGCGTGCCGCGCGGCGGAGCAACCGTTTCCGCTCATAGAAGCGAATCGTGTCCACGGTCAGGCCCGTTGCATTGGCCAACTCACCGATCTGGAGAAGCGATCCCACAGGGCCTCTATCAGGGAAGCGTACACCCTGAAGCGCACTCCAGAGTCAAGTTGGGGGGACGGGAAATTTTAGTGTGGCGCTGTTTGCAGCGAGTCCGCGCAAGTGGCCATGGACGTAAACCGCACTTATAGCCCGAAGCTGAACACTGCCGGAAGTCTTATGGGACTCTATTCGAAATACATTCTGCCTCGAATTATCGATGTTGCTATGCGGAACCCGGAAACGACTCGCCTTCGGGCGGAGTGGATTCCGCGAGCCTGCGGTAACGTTCTTGAGGTAGGGATTGGGTCGGGCCTGAACCTACCGTTCTATTCTCCGGCGGTTTCTCGCATCTACGGAGTCGATCCGTCTCGTGAACTCCAGCAGATCGCGCGCGAACGGGGGCAGATCGATCCCGAAAGAATTGAATTCCTGACCCAGACGGCAGAAGAGCCGTTACCGCTGGCTGACAGCAGCATCGATAACGCTGTTATTACCTGGACCCTGTGCTCGATACCGGAACCAGCGCAGGCTCTTCAGCAGATTCGTCGTGTTCTCAGAAAAGAGGGTCACCTGATCTTTATCGAACACGGCTATGCGCCTGACCGGAGCGTGGCGAAATGGCAGGATGCCCTCACACCGCTATGGAAGCGAGTTGGGGGCGGGTGTCACCTGAATCGGAGGATCGTCGATATCCTGACCGCCTCCGGGTTTGAGATTGTTGACCTGAAAACCCATTATCTGCCGGGTCCCCGGCTGATGACATACACGTATCAAGGCGTCGCGAAAATCGCCTGAACGCGGAGGCTCCGAGCCGGATCAATCCTCAAGCGGCCGGCTACGAGCGCGTCTACCAAATAATCATCAAAGCAGTGAAGGGAATCAGTGATTCCTCCGAGCGTCCAATCCAGGCTATCGTCAAGCTGCCCATCTGAATCCGTGGGCCGATTTTCGACAGCGCCCTGGTCGGCGCTCAGTGCCCGCTGATGGAGTAATTGTTCTGCGACGGCTACTTCGTATCCGTTGCGATGCTGAATTTCTCCCGATTACATTTCGAACGGAACTGCGTCGATTACATGCCGGTGATCTTCAAAAGAACCTGTTCGAAACCGGATCCCGATCGGTTTCACGGTTACCTTACGACACCTCCACTCATCACGCAAAATATCTTCTGATGTTCTGGAAGTTTTTCTGACCAGCCCCGCAATACCCGTCAGGGAACTTGTTCATCGCTGTTCGGGAGGCTGACCAATGGCTTCGTATCGCTTGTCTCGTGCAGGCTTCGCTGTACCGCGGCTCCTGCACGCATTGCCCAGACATATCGCTCCGATTTGCTTACTCCTGTGTGTGTTCTCGGTGCCATGCGAAGCACAGCTACAGGATCGGATTACCGCAACGATCAACAGTAACGACACCTCGCAGCTCGAAGGTAGTGGTAATCCCGTGGCGTTCAGTTTGAATAAGATCGGGGCGTTGAGTGGAGGTACACATCTCACCGGCATAACGATTTCGTTTAAACCGACGGCGCAGCAGAAGGACGAACTCGATGTGCTCGTGAAGGAACAGCAAACACCGGGCTCGCCGTGGTATCACAAATGGCTCACGCCTCAGGAATATGCAAAGCGCTTCGGTCTCAGTGACGGAGACCTCGCCAAAATAGAGACGTGGCTGGGAAGCCAGGGCTTCACAATCGAGCGGGTTGCGAATGGCCACAACAGCATCACGTTCTCCGGCACGATTTCGCAGGTCAATTCGGCATTTCATACTGAGATCGACTATTACTCGATTGGCGGCAGCCGGCATTTTGCCAATTCAGGTGAACTCTCTATCCCAAAGGCACTATCAGCCGTCGTTGAATCGGTGCGCAACCTAAACAACTTCCGCCCCAAACCGCTGGTGCGCTACCGGAGACCGCAGCCAAACTTTACTTCCAGCCAAAGCGGATCGCATTATTTACAGCCCGGAGACGTCGCTGTCATTTATGACATCAACCCTGCTTATAACGCCGGCTACACAGGTACCGGTCAATCGATCGCCGTTGTCGGCCAGTCGGAGATCGACATTTCCGATATTGGACACTTTCAGAGTGCGGCAGGGCTAGCAGTGAAGGATCCCACGCTCGTTTTGGTGCCCGGTTCCGGAACGGGCGCAGTACTCTTCGGGCGACGAAGCTGAATCGGATCTGGACCTCGAGTATGCAGGCGGGATCGGCAAGGGCGCAACGATCTACCTGGTGTACGTCGGCAATAACCAGAACTACAGTGTCTTTGACTCGCTCCAGTATGCCGTGGATACCCGGATCGCACCGATCATCAGCATGAGCTACGGAACCTGCGAAGCTGATCTGAGCTCCACGGATTTCTCGACCCTCGAGTCCATCGCCGAACAGGGAGCCAGCCAGGGGCAGAGCATCATCGCTGCGTCCGGCGACGACGGCTCGACCAGTTGCTATGGCGACTCGGGTTTGACCAGTGCACAACAGGAAGCGCTGGCCGTGATGTATCCGGCGAGCAGCGCCTATGTCACCGGACTGGGAGGGGCCGAGTTTCCGTCCGCGGATGTCTCTTCCTCGAATACGACCTATTGGGAGTCTGCCAGCGGCACTGACGTGGTCACATCGGCAAAATCCTATATTCCTGAACAGGCCTGGAATGACGATCCGACCTGTGTCCAGTACGTGAGCCAGGGGAACTCGCCATTGTGCTCAGGCGGCGGAGGCGTCAGTTCATTGACGAGTCGGCCCAGCTGGCAAAGCGGGGTTGCCGGCATTCCCGCGGGCAGTTACCGGCTCGTACCGGACATTTCCCTGAACTCCTCTCCGGTGAATGGAGGCTATCTCTACTGCACCAGCGATAGCTCGGCGTGGAGCCAGGGGCAGCAGGCAAGCTGCAACAGTGGTTTTCGGGATTCAGGCACCAACGATCTCACGGTAGCGGGCGGCACCAGTTTTGCTGCGCCGATCTTCGCGGGCATGCTGTCCATTCTGAACGAGAAGGAGAACTCAACCGGGCAGGGACTCATCAATTCAGCGCTGTATCATCTGGCCGGCAATTCCTCCACTTATACGTCGGCCTTTCACGATATCACCAGCGGCGGAAACCAGTGCACTGCCGGTTCGCAGTATTGTTCGTCGGCCGGCGGCTCGGAATATGCCGCCGCCGTCGGCTACGATGAGGCCACCGGTCTCGGTGCAATTGACTTCAACAATCTCCTGTCCGCGTGGGCACCAGGTTCTTCCTCGGGCCTCGAACCCACCACCACATCACTGTCTCCCGCAAGCAGCACCCCAGCCTCGGGAGCGAACGACACCATTACCATCACCGTGACGCCTGAATCCGGTTCGATTACGACGACGCCAACAGGCACTTTGACCATTGCGGTCGACGGGGCGACCGAAACTTCGTCCCTCGCACTTTCCAGCGGATCGGCCACGTACACTTTTTCATCGACAACCGCCGGATCGCACGTGATTGTGGCGACCTACTCCGGGGATTCCTCCTTCGCAGCCTCAACCGGGTCCGTTACCGTGAATGTCGGCGGCTCCAGTGGCAGTTCATCACCGGGGACATTCACGCTGTCCGCCACCAATGTAACGGTGACTCAGGGGCAGTCGGGCGCCTCGATGGTTACTGTTACTTCCCACAATTCCTATGCCGGCACGATCAAATTTCAGCTCTCTACGAACAATTCGTCGCTTCAGGAGTACGGCTGTTACGACATATCAAATCTGGCGGTCGCTGCAAACCAGACCGCAACGACAACTCTGACCCTTTACACCTCGAAGAGCAACTGCAGTTCGGCTTCAATACGAGCGGGGTTGAGGCATTCTTTTGCCGATGCGGGAACAGGTTTGTCCACCGGGTTCCAGGGAGGTCCAGCTGGCTCGATTCCGATCAGTCTCGCGGCGACGTTTGGTCTTCTCATTGGCATACGTAAACGAAAGGTAAGCCTTTCGCGCCTCCTGGCGTGCCTGCTGCTGGCGGGTATTCTTTGGATTCCGCTGGCCTGTGGCGGGAACTCCGATCCCGCAGCGAACGACGTTGCAAAAGGCACATACACGCTGACACTGGACGGAGCGGATACTTCGAACTCGAGCATCGCTGCTTCGACGAGTTTCACGCTGACGGTGAACTGATTCGTTGGCTGGACTTTTTCCGCATTGGGTTCAGGGAGCGGGCCAACGGCGATTTTGTGCTTCCCACTTCCTGAAATTCGAGCGGGCGGGAAGTTTTTCGCGTCGTCATTGCAATACAAGGCAGGAAAAGCGTGTTGCTGTGGTTTCGGCGGGTCACCCGGGAATGTGGAGCGAAGGGCGGCGCTGAATCGGACGCCGAGCTTGTGGCTCGCCTCCGCAACCAGGATGAGCAGGCATTCCTGAGGCTCTACGATGGCCATGGCCGCACGGTCTACCGATTCCTCGCGCATATGACTGGCTCAGTTTCACTCGCAGAGGAGCTCACTCAGGACGTTTTTGTCGAGATCCTGAATGCCGTGTGCTCCGGAGCGATTGCGAACTTCGATTCGGAGAAGGGCACGCTGGAGGGGTATCTCCTTGGAATCGCCCGGAATCTCGCGCGGAAAGAGCTTCGGCGCAATCGAGCCCTTGTATCGCTCGAAAGCGTTCTGGAAACCCCGGAATGGAACCGGCTTCTCGACCGGTTAAGCAAGGACAATCGGGAGTGGGCCGGAGTGGCGCTCGTGATGATGCGTGCGGATGTAAGAGCCCTGTACCGCGCGCTCCTCGATCTGCCGAATCATTATCGGGAAGTGGTGGTATTGTGCAGTCTGCAGGAGAAGAGTTACCAGCAGGCAGCCGCTCTCCTGGGGGTTTCCGAAGGCACCATCGCCTCGCGCATGAATCGGGCCAGAGCGTTGCTTGCGGCAAAGCTGCGGAAGTCGCAATCTGAGGAAGTGAACACGTAGTGGCGTGGGCGCAGGAAGGAGGGGCATGGAGGAACGAGAGATACGAGATCCGACCGGCGTTTCCTCGGACGTGGATCATCTTCTGGCCGTCGTCTGTCATCTAGCCCAGCACGATCCTCCTCCGGTCATCCGGGAGCGCCTGGCTCTTCTGAGCGCACAGCGCCTCGGCGGCTCTCGTATCCTGAGTCGACGCAACCTGGTGCACCGACGGTGGCTGCCGCGGATGGCTCCCGCGGTGGTTTGCGCATTGACGGCGGTGATTGCCTGCGTTTTGGTCGCTGGAGTCATTGTCCATCGCCGGAATCACATGGACAGAGTGAACCGCGCCATCGCTGCCTCGCCGGCACGGCCGGAACCCGTCAGCTCAATGAAGTCGACCCCGGCGGCCACCCCGGCAGCAGCAACATCCCTGGGTCACCGCCGATTCCGCAGCACAAAAACTCCCGCTACCCAGTTGAGCAGGATTGTGATTGCGCTGCCGTATTCCGACAGTGCTGTCGCAACCGGAACGGAAGTGACCGTCCCGGTGCTCCTCTCTCAGGACGAGCTGATGTCGATGGGAGTGCCGATGAGCCCTGCGCTCCATGACCGAAAATTCCTCGCTGATCTTCTGCTCGGAGACGATGGCCTGCCTCGGGCGATCAGCGTCCCACTGCCTCCTGGAAGCCTGGCGGAGAAGAGATGAAGCGCTGGTCAATCCTCCCGGTGTTTTGCTGTCTCTGGGCCTTTCTGAATCCCCCTGGCGGCAGAGCGGCGGCGCAGCTCACTAGTACGGCTCCCGCAAACTGCTCCGCAGCTAAAAGTGGTGAACTTTCGTGTTCGGCTGGCCAAATGCAAGCAGCAGGTCCGGGCATTCCGCCATCCGGACCTGTACAGGTCGGGGTCTTCTCAACCGGCGGCATCGCCTTCGGGATTCAGGGCGAAGCCGAAATCGTTCGCAACCAACCCTACCAGGCAAAGGCAGTCACCGAAATCAGACAGACGCTGGCGAACGGCGCCCACATCACGCAAACCATAACCGCCACCGTAGCCCGCGACAACGAGGGACGGACGCTTCGTTCCCAGCAGCTTCAGGGGAACGGACCCTTCTTTCCGATCTTTTCTGGCGATGCGGCCTCCGCTTCTCCCTCTGCCAAAACTGGAATTCCGACGCTCACCACGATTTTTGATCCTGTTGATCGGAAACATATCGATTACACCTCCGACGAAAAGGTCGCCCGGGTACTGCCCATCGACATCTCCACGGCAGAACCCGGCGGAAAAAAAGAGCAGGTGTCCGGTCGCGTTGCCACCGGAATGATCAAGGCGTTTCCTCTTCCGGGTGGACCAGGACCGGTAATCGTCGCCGGCGGAGAAGCTGTCCCACTTCCTGAGGTGGCGCGTCGTGGTGACCAAGACCAGACCTCGAAGACTGAGCCCCTCGGCACCCGCGTGATCGAAGGCATCGAAACTACGGGCACACGCCGGATGTGGACCCTTCCCGCCGGCGCCATCGGCAATGACAAGCCCCTGGTCACGACAGAAGAGACGTGGTATTCCCCAAAACTAAGGCTCGTTTTGCTGAGTGTCCGGGAGGATCCTCGATTTGGCGAGACGGTCTACTCACTCAAAGACATTCAAACGACGGAGCCTGACAAATCCCTCTTCCAAATCCCGGCCGGATATGCAGTTGAAAAATTGCCAGTTCCTCCTCCTCCTGACAACAGGACACCCAGATAGAGAGCCCGCTGCTCGTGTAAGAAATCCGCGCCTGCCGGAAGTTTCCACCAGTCTGATCTCAATACAAACTGAGCAGGAATGAGCCACTGCGCCGGGCAGATGATCATTCCTCGCCAAAACCGTAGCCGCCCCCTCACGAAAGGGCACATTGGAGGAGACACAATGACACGCTTAATTCGATCGAAACGAAACCGCTGCTTCGTGGCGATCCTTTCCATCAGCCTCGCCGGATCCGTGAGTCTGATGGCTCAGGCCGTCTATTGCCCGAGTGGCAGTTCGAGTACACGATGCTCAGGGTTCCAGGTTGCTGCCGGCGGGAATGTAGTCAAGGGCGAGCCTTACACGGCACAGGCGACTACAGAGCTGCAGCAGACGACCGCGAATGGGACTCACATTTCCCAGACCAGCACAACAACTTTGGCTCGGGACAGTGAGGGCCGAACCATGAGAACGGAGACATTGAGAGGCATCGGACCGCTCATCGCTGCCCTGCCGAACGACTCCGTACAGGTCATCAATCGCGTTCCGGCAGGCAGCTCGGAGCCGGACTCCACCTCGCAGGCCGGCAAAACCACGCTCACAACCGTATTCGATCCTGTCGCCGGCACCCACATCGATTACACCTCGGACAGCAAAGTCGCACACGTGTTCAGTGTGCCGGAGCCGGGCTCCGCAGCCGGCCTTTTCCATGTCGAGGCGGGTGCCATGCCGCCGCTCGCTACCGTGACGATGCCCGCGGGTCCGGCGGTTGCCGATGGGGCGGTGATCGCGAAAGCATTTCAGGGATCTCCCGATGCACCGGCCGATGCGAAAACCGACTCGCTGGGGATCCGGACGATCGATGGCGTGACGGCAACCGGCACACGGAGCACACAAACGATCCCCGCTGGCAGCATCGGGAATGACAAAGATATCGTGATTACCCAGGAAACCTGGTACTCGCCCGATCTTCAGATGGTCCTTCAGAGCATTCACAATGATGCTCGGTACGGACAGACGACCTATACAATCACGAACCTCGAACGCGGTGAGCCGGACGCCAGTCTGTTTCAAGTGCCGCCGGGTTACACGATCGATAAGCTCAAGCCCCAGATCAGCAAAGCCGTAATCGGATCCGGAATGGAATAGGAGGGACTTTCTCAAGATGTTTACGAGCGGCCAGAGTGGCTTCAGCGTCCCGCCCCTGTGAGCCCCCGGTTTGCCCGTCACGCCGAAGTGCATCACACATTTGAGACCTGACTTCTCTTGTCGGTGCCGCGCATAACGATGAGCGAATACGAAGGTAAATTAGTCCGACTCGTTGACCAGCTGAATCGCTCGGCAGCGGAAATGAAAGCCCCACAGACGACGGCGCTGGGAAAAATCCTCGCCACTGCAGTCGAACGCCGGGCCTCGGACATCATCTTTGTTGCCGGTTCTCCCGCCGTTTTTCGGATCAACGGCACTCTGATGTCAGAAGTCGGGCCGGTCTTCTCAGCGCCGGAGATTCGCAGCGTTCTGCAGCCGCTGCTGACACCCAGTCAGTCCCGGGAACTGGAAGAGCGGAGATCCGTCGACATTTGTTTCGTGGAGAGCTCGATCGGGAGGTTTCGCGCCAATCTTCATTACCAGCGGAACACCCTCGCGGCTGCGGTCCGCATCTTGCCGGAACAGATCCCCACTCTGGAGTCTCTCCATCTGCCTGCCGGTCTTGCTCAGCTGGCCGACCGGCGCCAGGGCCTGGTGCTGCTGACCGGCCCCACAGGATGCGGTAAGAGTTCCACCCTTGCAGCCCTCGTCGATCTCATCAACGTGCGACGCCGCGATCACATCATTACCATCGAGGATCCAATTGAATTTCAGCATTCGAATCGCAACTCGGTGATCGAGCAGATCGAGCTGGGGCATGATACGCCCAGCTTTGCGCTGGCTGTACGTGCCGCCCTGCGGCAGGATCCGGACGTCATTCTCATTGGCGAAATGCGTGATGGCGAGACCATGGCCGCGGCGCTGACGGCGGCTGAAACCGGGCATCTCGTCCTGAGTTCAATGCACACGAACGATGCGGCCCAAACCGTTTCCCGCATTCTCGACATCTTTCCTGCGGGCTATCAGGCGCAGATCAGGCAGCAACTCTCCCTGGCCCTGCTTGCCGTGATCTCCCAGCAGCTGATTCCGGCCGCAGATGGAGCAGGACGGTATCCCGCTGTCGAGATCATGCTGTCTACCGGCGCGACACGCAACCTGATCCGCCGCGGAGACGACCATCAGCTGCGGGCGCATATTGAAACCGGACGCGCTGAAGGCATGCTGACGATGGAGCAATCTTTGGCCGAACTGGTGCGCGCCGGGCGAATATCGCGCGAGACAGCTTTTGCTCATTGCTTCCATCCTGAGGATTTGCAGCGGTACCTTATCCGGTAACTGCGTGCATATAACTCGCGACTGGCAGTCATCGCATCACATCCAGACAATCTTCCCAAAGAGTAGATCCAGCAGAACAACGATTCTGAGCGAATTCATCCTGCCCTGCGTCTCTCAGACGAAGAGATCTGTCTCCAGCAATCCGCTGGGACAACAGCCCTTACGCTCGCGTGATTCTGCGGCTGTGGGGTGCCTAACCTCTCCATTCCGGGCCGGGCCTCTCCTCTCACCCCAGAAGCAAAAATACCAGGATTTTTGCTGGAAGTTTTCTCACCGCCGAAGGCAATTGCTTTTGGGGGTATTTGTCTCGTGAAGGTATCTGTACGCGCGGCATCAGCGGCTGTGAGCCTCTTATTCGCAATCTTGTTCCAGCTAAGTTCAGTGTGCAGCGCACTCGCACAGTCTGCAAGCCGCTATTACCGCGAGGGTCAGGCTGCGGAAGCGCAAAAGGACCTCCCCGCAGCGTATGCGGCCTACAAGCAGGCGTATGAGCTCAAACCTGCAGAGGTGAAATACCGCACGACCTATGACCGGATTCGGGTCGCCGCTGCCGCCGACTATGTGAAGAAGGGGGAACAGTTTGAGGTGCACGACAATCTCGCCCCCGCTCTTGCTGCCTTCCTGAAGGCGCTCGATGCCGATCCCGCCAACGAACTGGCCGAATCGGATGCCCGCGGTCTGGAACGCCGCCTCGAAGCCGTCGAGCAGCCTGTCAATGCCGGAGCCGACCACTCTACAGAGACAGGCCACCCGGAGCCGCCGCTCCGCCTCGAGGTCACGGCGAAGGGGCCGGTCACACTGCATCTGGTCGAGGACAGCAGAATCGTCTATCAGACCGTAGGGAAGTTGCTCGGCGTTAATGTTCTGTTCGATCCGGCATACTCCTCGAAACGGATTCAGGTCGATCTGAAGGATGTCACGCCCTATGAGGCCCTGCGGATCATCGGCGAAGTATCGAGCACGTTCTGGAAGCCCCTTACGCATAACACAATATTTGTTGCCGAGGATAACCGGGCGAAGCGGACGCAATACAGCCAGCAGGCGGTACAGGTCTTCTATCTGAAGAACGTTTCCCAGACGAATGACTTCACAGAAATTCAGCAGGTTCTGCGCAATCTGTTCCAGACGGCACGGATTAATGGCGTCGCCGGGAACAACGCGATTGTCATGCGGGGGACACCGGACGAACTCCAGCTGGCAAAAATGCTGATTGCCGGACTCGATGAAGCAAAACCGGAGGTCCTGGTGGACATCAGCGTGATGGAGGTGAGCCACGATAAATTGCGCGAGATCGGGCTCTCCCCGCCAACCTCGCTCACCGTCAACTCCGGATCGTCTCAGACACTTGAGCAGATCGGTCATACTTCCGCCTACAGCATCACCATGGGGCAGGCGGCAGTCGACTTTCTTCTCACCGACTCAGATACACGAATTCTTCAGAATCCGCGGCTGCGAGCGCTCGACGGCCAAAAGGCAGATCTCAAGCTGGGCGAGAAGATTCCTGTAGCAACCGGCTCCTACACGATTCCGACGTCGACGACAGCGGCAGCAGCGGAGACTCAGTTTCAATACCTGGATGTGGGCGTCAATATTGAAATGACTCCCCTGATTCACGCTGACCGGGATGTGACGTTGAAGCTGACAGTCGAGCTTTCGTCCCAAACGGGAACGGACACAATCGAGGGCGTGGCAGAGCCGGTGATCAGCCAGGAAAAGGCGGACCAGGTGGTACGCCTGAAAAACGGGGAGTCGACAATTCTCGCGGGGCTGCTGCAAAGACAGGTCAGCCAGAGCGCGAGCGGTTGGCCGGGATTCGGCGAGATTCCCCTTATGAAGTATTTCTTTACGACCCAGCAGCATGAGCTGAAGACAGACGAACTCGTCTTTCTGATCACTCCTCACCTCGTCCGGGCGCCAACTTTTGATACCAATGTCGATCGCGAGATTGATACCGGAACGGAGACAGCCATTCAGCTCCGCGAGCCGCCGGTCTCAACCGGGGTTTCGCCCGACTCACACCGGTGAAAGCTGATTACCGGGTCCACAGAATGGGCAAGAAGGAGAGGAGAATCCGTTGTGGGATTGCCGGAGTTGAAATGATCTATCAGAAACAAGTGGCATCGGCGCTTGCAGCCATCCTCCTGCTGTTCAATGGCTTGGTTTGGGCTCAGAATTTGCCTAGCAGCGGAGCAACAGCGGAATCCTGCGAGGTCGTGAAATCCAGCAGCGACCTCAGTGCCCCGGTCCAACTTGCCCCCGCAGCCATCATTCGCAGTTTTCACCTGCTGCTGGGCCGGCGGGAACTCATTCCGCGGGTACTGGGCGCTTATGGCATTCAGGCCATCGTTGACCAGAGCGTGAGCAGCCAAACAGTTCCCTTTGATGCTTCGGATGTGGACTTCGCCGATGCCGTCCGGCTGGAGCAACTCGCAACCAATACATTCCTGGTGCCTCTCACTGCACATCAGGCTTTGGTTGTCGACGGTTCCCGGCAGAACCGTGCGAAGTACCAGCATCAGATCACGGAGACGGTCCACTTCTCCGGGATCACCAGTCACGAGCTGAGTGATATGGAGAATATCGCGCGCAACGTATTTGGGCTCGAACATGCTGTCATGCATCCGAGCCAGGAGACGATCACGGTCCGCGCTCCTGAAGCCGAGCTGGATCCACTGAATACGGTGTATGCCGAGCTGCTTCACGGGCACAGCGAACTGCTGCTGGAAGTGCATGCCTATGAAGTCGACCGGAAGAAGGAAACAAACTCAGGCGTTATCCTGCCCAGTTCGGCAACACTGTTCAACGTGCGATCGGCGGCCAACAGCGTTCTGGCCAACAATGCGGTTCTCGTCCAGGAAATCATTCAGAGCGGCGAAGCAGCGGCGGGAGACTGGCAGAAAATTCTCGCGATCCTGATTGCTTCCGGTGCACTGTCCGGCACGGTTTTCAACAATCCCTTTGTGGTATTTGGAGGTGGCCTAACGGAGACCGGTGCCGAATGGAATACCAGTGCAGCCAACATGCTGCTGGACTCCTCGGATGTGAGATCGATCAATCAGATTCAGCTCCGTGTATTGGATCAGGAGGAGGCTACTTTCCGTGTCGGTGAGCGATATCCGATCATGAGCTCGGCATATTCCATTCGCGGAGTAGCACCAGGATCGTCCTCGCAAACAACACCCCAGGTTCAGTACGTGGATCTGGGGCTCACGCTGAAAGCCAAACCCTATATCGGCGGTTCAGCAGAAGTTACCCTTCGCCTTGAGTTCGACCTGGACACCCTGGCCGGCTCAAGCCTCAACAACATTCCGGTGCTCACCAACCGGCAATATTCCAGCGTCATATCTGTGCACCCCGGAAACAGCGCTCTCCTGGTGAGTGCTCTTTCGAACCAGGATTCCCGGGAGCTGACAGGCGTTCCCGGCCTCAGCGACTTTCCCGGGCCTGGTGACGCAAGCAATCGACAGCACACGGCCGAAGACAGAGAACTCGTAATTCTCCTCACTCCTCATGTTGTGCGCACGGCTTATCGGGAAGCGTCCGGGCGGGTGTTGCCGATGCCGGAGCAATGATGGCAATTGAACGTCGATCCAACCGCATTCAGGTGTTCCGGATGGTGCTGGCATTGGCCGCTTGTGCCTGTTCCGCGATCTGTGATTTTATCGTTCAGCCTGATCATCTTTGCAATAATCAGAAGTTGTGGCGACGACCTCCTTTTAGCGAACAATTCAGCCCCAGGCACATAGAAAGTCTTCGGCTCCGAGTCAGATCAAACAATTCTGTATCCAATTAGCCGGCTGAGACACAAAGCGAGATCTCATCTCCCAGGGAGCACCGTTATGCCCGGAGTACCGGTTTTGATTGTGGGTGCGGGGCCGACCGGTCTGGTCCTGGCCCTGAGTCTGGCCAGACGAGGAATCTCGTTCCGGCTTATTACCGAAGCTGTTGGACCGGGCGAACACTCCCGGGCCATGGTCGTACAAGCGCGGACGCTGGAATTCTATGATCAACTCGGAATCGCCGATGAGGTCGTCCGCCAGGGTGTGATCGCGGGCGGCGCGCATTTGATTGAACACGGCCACCAAACGGCGTCGTTCAGCTTTAAAGAGCTGGGGGAAGGGCTGAGCCCATATCCGTTTGCTTTGGCCTATGCTCAGGATGACCACGAGCGCTTTCTTGTAGAGCAGTTGAAAGCACTGGGAAGTCCGGTTGAATGGAATAGCAAGCTGGCCGGTTTCGTGCAGGACGAACGCAGCGTCCGCGTCACCGTCGTTCGGGATGGGCATAACGAGGAAATCGAAGCAGACTACATCTGCGGCTGCGATGGCGCTCATAGCTGTGTGCGAGAGACTCTCGGCATCGGCTTTCCCGGCGGGACCTATGAGCAGCAGTTTTATGTCGCCGACGTGAAGATCGCGTCCGGATTTGAACGTGATCTCTACTTTTCCCTGGGCCGGCAGCTGCTTGTGCTGATGTTTCCTGTGCGGTCGAGCGGCATGCAGCGCCTGATCGGGCTTGTGCCGCCGGAGCTCTCGGCTCGTGAGGAGCTGTCTTTCGAAGACATTCGTCCCAATGTGGAGCCGCTGCTGGGAATCCGAGTGACCGACGTGAACTGGTTCTCTGCTTACCGAGTACACCATCGGGTGGCGGAGCGATTTCGATCCGGCCGCGCCTTTTTGCTGGGAGATGCCGGCCATATCCACAGCCCGGTGGGCGGCCAGGGCATGAATACCGGAATCGGCGATGCAATCAATCTCGCCTGGAAACTCGCTCAGGTGATCCAGGAACGCGACGCCGGGGAATTGCTTGAAACGTATGAACAGGAGAGGATCGGTTTCGCTCGTGTCCTTGTCTCGACAACGGATCGGGCGTTCACGCCCATCACTGCCGGGGGACTCGGCGGCGAGTTCATTCGCAGGTTTGTCGCCCCATTTTTCTTTACTGCAGCAACACACTTCGATTTGAGCCGGCACGCGATTTTTCGTCTTGTTTCGCAAACGAGGATCCACTATGCCGAGAGCCCATTGAGCAGTGGAAGGGCCGGCGAAGTGCACGGAGGCGACCGGCTGCCCTGGGTGCGGATGCATTCAGGGGACAACTTCTCCGCGCTGCGATCGCTCGAGTGGCAAATGCATGTGTACGGACAAATTCAATCCGTTTTAGCCGCAGCGTGTCATCAGCTTGGGCTCCAGATTCAGGCATTCCCCTGGAGCCCACAGGCCGAAAGGGCCGGCCTGCAGCGAAATGCCGCATATCTTGTTCGCCCGGATGGATATGTGTCGCTCGCGAACGGCGATCAGGAGGCATCTGCCTTTATCGATTTTGTTGATCGGTTCGCTTTACGTTTTCCGGTGCACTCCGTGATATCGCCATTCGCACCTCGCAAAACAACCGGAATCTGAACGATCTGGCCCTGGCCTCATCTGGCACGGCAACCTTCGGGAGCCTTCCATGCTAGTGCGGTCAGAAAACGGCTGGTTAAAAGCGGGACGGGAGAAATTCAGCCGAAGCTTGACACTTACGTCCCCTCATTCCCGGCTGGGCACCACCACGACGACTCCGGTAAAGTTTCCTGGACGTGCGTGCGCCATGTACACGGTGCCATTCCTGGCAACAACCCCGTTGCGCTCTCCCACATGCGTCGGAACGACAGCGACCACTGCGAGTTTGCCCGCCGCATCCACCCGCGCCACTGTGAGGTTGCCGTCTTTCGGGGCTCCAACATAAAGCATGTGCGTTGCCGGCGAATAATTGATATCGTCAACGCCGTCGCCGGTGTCAATGGACGACAGAATCTGCCCGTTCCCGCCGCTGTTCAGAACCTTTGCCTGCGTGCTGCAAGCCACGAACAGATAGCCGGTGTTTTGA
>DATEMI010000690.1:0-2347 GCA_035275665.1 Terriglobales bacterium
GTTCTGAGCTTCGAGGCCGGAAATTGCAATATCCGCGCCTATTATGCAGCCGAGGGTGGAAAGGAATTTGAGCTCGTGCTCGTTATAAGCACGCGGTGCGTGGTGAAAATTCATCACTCCCACGAGCTTTGCACACGAAACCAGAGGTACGGATATAAACGTCTCGCCAGGATTACGCGACCAATGAGCAAAGAGACGAAAATGGACTTTCTCCGACTTATCGTAAGAGATCGCAGCCGGCACTCGGCTTTTGGCCAGAAAGCTTATGATGCTCTGGTCGAGTTCCAATTCCGATTGATCGAAATGCTCGGAGCTCTTCCAAACCCAGGGCTCGAATGTCTCGCCCCGGAGAACAAAAGTGAAATAAGAATCGCAATTCGCGATTGCATTAATGAAGTCCAGCGCGGTCGATAGCGTCTCATCAAGTGTGTCATTACGCGCGATGTGGTTTCCAATCTCGTACAGCCGGTCGAGTGTAACGCTGGAAGCGGCATCCGTGTGCGTGATTGGTGCTCCCAATGGATGGTTATACGTTTCAATCAACCGGGGGTTGGCGGCTTCAACGAACCGCCCTTCAGAAAAAGCGCTTGCTTCAATTTCTGGCACGAAGGTTCTCTCCCACTTAATCTTTTGCGAGGCGGCAATTCAACCAAATCGGCTGCTGATCTTCCACGATTGTACTATGACTATGTCGATAGATATAATAGACATTTATGAAAACCCAGGCATTTGGCAAGGCTCCCCGGCCAGTTCTTTCCCGTCCCTGGCGGATCGTCGTGCAAGAACTCAGCCAAGAAACAAATCCGAAACGAGTTCTGGAATTAGCGGAGGAACTGAATCGCGCTTTCGGCGAGGAGAAGTACGAGATTCCCGCTTCTCTGCAAAACGGCGATGCCAGCCAAACCTAGAAGGCTGTAAACGTAACGCAAGCGTAGTGACTGGACAGACGGATTTTGTGATGGCGGAGGCCGACTTGTGGCGAAACAGTTAATTGAGGCGCTGCGCGCGCTATTGGCGGTAGTGGGGGCGGCGATTAGGAAGGAAAGGACATGAAGACGAACGTTGTTGTGATGCCCGAGTCGGTTCGATCCCGAGTAGTCCGATCCAAAAACGCTCCCGAAACGAGTTCATTGGATCAGGTTTTGTCTTCGCAAGATAACCGTCGGCAAGATAGCGTCCACCAATTTGTCCTGCGCCAACCGTTTGGTCTTCGAAGTCGCCCGCAGATATTTGTTCGTGACATGAAGGTTGCTGTGCCGCAAGTAGTCGCGGATCGTGAGCTGATGTTCGCCCATCTCCGCCAGCATGGTTCCAACCGAGTGTTGAAAAGTGTGCCAGCCTACACCCGTGATTCAATTCGTCTGAATGCAGGCTGAATCTTCCTCATTGAATGTTAACGCCCCAGGGTATAAAACTCGAAATAGGGCAAGCCCAAGTTCACGAGACGGAGTGCTGGAAACACTACTCTTGAAGTCGATTTCCATTTTCTGCCGCTCGGCGAATTCTTGGCACCAACTTCTCATGCTTGCCACGGCACCTAGATATTCCAATTTTGAGGAGTGCAGGTCATGGGACAAGGCTTGCACGCCGTCCGAAATCTGACGCAACTCCTTCCGAATTTCTGGAACATGACTGTGAAGCTCAGAGGGATTCTGATCTAGTTGTTCGAGTTCTACGGATAGCATGGCGAGGCGTTGACCGATGTCGTCGTGAAGCTCTCTCCCGACCGCCGCAAGTATGCGGTATTCGGCGCGATCTCCTAGACTCCACGTCGCGCGCCTGCCTCGGCGTTGCAAACGGCTCCGTTGTTGGACTAGACGACACCTTGTAGATTGGATACATGGCGCTCAAACGGATGGACAACGTAGGAATCGTCGTCGACGAGCTCGGGGCGACGATTGATTTCTTTCGCGAGCTCGGCCTCGAGCTCGAAGGGCGGACCACGATCGAAGGAGAATGGGCCGGACGTGTCACCGGACTGGGCGATCAGCGCGTCGACATTGCCATGATGCGCACTCCGGACGGCCATGGCCGGCTCGAGCTCTCCCGCTTCCTCACGCCGCCTGCCGTCGCAGATCACCGCAACGCCCCGGTGAACGCTCTAGGCTACCTCCGCGTGATGTTCGCCGTGGACGACATCGACGAGACGCTTGAAAGGCTCCGCAATCACGGCGCGCAGCTCGTCGGCGAAGTAGTCACGTATAAAGACGCGTATCGGCTCTGCTACATCCGCGGGCCTGAAGGGATTCTCATCGGACTCGCCCAAGAACTCAGCTGAGCGCACCGAAGCGTCTCAACGCACACGCGATCAGCGATTAAACGTTAATTGTGCATGGACTGAAATATT